>JAUNHF010000098.1:1046-6730 GCA_030524065.1 Deinococcus sp. | reverse complement strand
TCCCCTGATTGCCACCCTGACGCTTACCCTGCTGGTGGCCTGCGACAGCAACACGGCCCAGACCCAGGCTACGCAGACCACCCAAACCACTCAGACCACGCAGACCACGCCGGCAACCTCGGCAGCGGGGACCAGCACCGAGCCTAGTAAAGGTGCAGCCTCCAGTGCTGCTACGGTCTCAGCGAGTGAACCCGTGACCCTGCGTGTCGGCGCAACACCCGTGCCCGCCGGCGAACTGCTGGAATTTGTCCAGCCTCAGCTGGCGCAGCAGGGCATCCAGCTGGAAATAACCGAGTTCACCGATTACGTGACCCCCAACACGGCGCTGGCCGAAGGCAGCCTGGACGCCAATTTGTTCCAGCACCAGCCTTATCTGGACAGCTTCCAGGCTGACCGGCCTCTGGGCATCGTGCCGCTGCGGCCCATTTACCTGCCGCCGCTGGCCCTGTACAGCGAGAAGGTAAACTCCCTAGCCGAACTACAGGACGGCGCCACCATCGCCGTGCCCAACGACCCCAGCAACGAGGCCCGCGCCCTGCTGCTCTTGCAGCAAGGCGGCCTGATCACCCTCAAGCCTAATTCTGCCGCCAATACTGGTCTGGAGGCTATTGCCGGCAACCCCAGGAACTTCAAGTTTCTGGCACTGGAAGCCGCACAGCTGCCCCGCTCGCTGGCCGACACCGACGCTTCAGTCATCAACGGCAACTACGCGCTGGAAGTGGGGCTGAATCCCACCAAAGACGCGATCTTGCACGAGGACAAGGACAGCCCCTACGTGAATATTCTGGCGACCACACAGGCGCGCCAGAGTGACCCCAACCTCGCCCGGCTGGCCGACGCCCTGACCACGCCAGAAGTGCGCGAGTGGCTGCTGCAAAAGTACGGTGGCAGCATCATTCCCGCGTTCTGAATCCCCTATTTCCCCAACTCACTTTCACGTTGAAAGGACTCTGCATCATGACCACTTCTTCCTATGCCCGCTCCCTGCCCGCCCTGACCCTCACCTTGCTGCTGGCCGGCTGCGCCGCTCCTGAAAGCAGCCAGACCACCAGCACCAGCACCACCAGTCAGACCACGGCCAGCAGCGCTGCTGCGACCGACACCGCCTCGGGCGCTGCCACGGGGGCCAGTGCAGCCGCTGCCACGCCCGCCTCCGGTGGAGTGCTGCGCGTGGGCGCCAATCCGGTGCCCCACGCCGAGATTCTGGAATTTGTCAAGCCCAAGCTGGCCGCCGAGGGCCTGGACTTACAGATCGTGGAATTCACCGACTATGTGCAGCCCAACGTGGCACTGGGCGAGGGCAGCATTGACCTGAACTACTTCCAGCACCAGCCCTACCTGGACGAATTCCAGGCGGACCGGCCCCTGGGCATCGTGGGCGGCGCCAAGATTCACGTGGAGCCGCTGGGCCTGTACAGCGAAAAGTACAACGAGCTGAGCGCCCTGCCGGACGGTGCCACCATCGCCATTTCCAGCGATCCCAGCAACTCGGGCCGCGCCCTCAAGCTGCTGGAAAAGGGCGGCCTGCTGACCGTGAGGCCCGAAGCCGGTATCAGCGCTACGGTGCTGGACATCACCGAGAACCCCAAGAAATTCGAGTTCCGCGAATTGGAACCCGCGCAGCTGCCGCGCTCGCTGGCCGACGTGGACGCCGCCGTCATCAACACCAATTACGCGCTGGAAGCGGACCTGAACCCCCTGGAAGACTCGCTGCTGCTGGAAGACGCCGACAGCCCCTACGCCAACTTCCTGGCCGGCAAGCCGGAGATGCTCAACGACCCCCGCTACAACCAGCTGGTCCAGGCCCTGCAAACCGAAGAAGTGCGTCAGTTCATTCTGGACAAGTACAAGGGCGCGGTGGTGCCGGCTTTCTGAGTTCGCCGCTCCGTTCCCCGGTATTCAGATGCTCAGATGCGTAAGTGCTCAGGCCCCAGCTCTCCAGCAGAGCGGGGCCTTTGCTCTGGCGCGGCGGGCCGGGCGTCTGGGTTTCCGAACTCAGCTGGCCGCCGTGAGCACCTTTGCTGCGGGCGCGGCCGTCAGACCGGCCGCCTGGGCGATCAGCCTATAACTGCGGCGGCGGGCCAGCGGGTCGTACACATGGGTGGTCACCATCAGCTCCTGGGCGCCAGTGCTTGCGGCCAGGGACTGCAACCCAGCCCAGACCTCTTCCCCGCTGCCGATCACGGCTTTTTTCAGCATCTGCTGGGGCGCGACTTCCATCTGCTCCAGCCACTCGCGGGCAGCGCCCGGACTCATCAGCGGCCCACGGCGGCCCGTAGCGATGCCCAGGGCCAGCGCCGCGCCACTCAGCGACAGCTCATGGGCCTCGGCGGCGTCCGGGGCTGCCACGGCGTTCACGCCCAGGATGGCGTACGGCTCGGCCAGATGGTTGCTGGGGCGGAAGTGTCGGCGGTAGGTGTCCAGCGCCTCGCGGGGGTCAAATCCACTGAAGTGGTAGGCAAAGGCGTAGGGCCGGCCCAGCTCCCCGGCCAGCTGAGCGCCAAATAGACTGGAACCCAGAATGTACAGCGGCGGCAGCGGCCCCTGCGGGTACGCCTGCACCGTGCTGAACAGAGAAGTACCGGGCCACGCGGCTTCGCCGGCAAAAGCCTGCAACATGGCAATCTGCGCCCCGAAGTCGTCGGTCGCCAGGGCGTCGGGAGCGCGGCGCAGGGCCAGCGCGGTGCGGCCATCGGTGCCGGGTGCGCGGCCCAGTCCCAGGTCAATGCGGCCCGGAAACAGCGCCTGCAACGTCAGAAAATTCTCGGCGACCTTCAGCGGCGAGTGGTTGGGCAGCATGATGCCCCCCGACCCAATGCGGATGCGCTGGGTGCGCTGCGCCGCCAGCCCCAGCAGAATCTCGGTGGCCGAGCTGATAAATGTCTCGGTGTTGTGGTGTTCGGCCACCCAGTAGCGGGCGTAGTTGGCGGCGTCGGCCATTTCTGCCAGCTTGAGGCTGTGTTCCAGCGCCTCGCCGGAGGTCATGCCTTCACTGACAGGAAACAGGTCCAGCACGGAGAGTTGGAGATCGGTCATGCCCTGTTCTACGCCGCTGCTGTACACAACAAAGTGGACTGCGTAGCTCTTGGAGTACCGGAGCCCCGCCGCCTCCTTCTTCTGTCATGGTCCGAATGCCGCCGGCGAAGGGCAGCTGCGCCAACACGGGACTGCCGCCGAGGCGCCCGCCACGAACTGGCGCGGGCGGGAGGTTGCGCGGGGGGATACTTGCCAAAGCCGCCGCCGCGAAGGAGCAGTGCGGTACCTTGGGGGCAATGCCTGAGTGCTGGAGAACCCTATGAGACACCTGATGGCCGGCGAACGTGCTGACCTGTGGGCACTGGACCGGCAATTGGTCCAGGAACTTCGGGTCCGGGTCCGGGGAGAGGCCGTCACCGGGCACCTGCCACCCGACTGCCGGATATGGCTGATCGGTCAGAGTGCCGACGCACCGGCGCAGCTGCTGGCAAGTGGGCCGGCGTCAGCCACCTCGCAGCCGGCTGGCCCCTTCAGCGGGGAAAGCGGCGTGCCGGGCGTCATCCTGCGGCTGCCCGCCTGGACTGGGCCGGACAGCGCCCGCTTGCTGATAGGGGTCACCTGGCAGAACACGCCCGGCACGCCACCTTTTCTCACCGAGTTCCGCACGGCGCAGCGCGTGGCGGCCACCGCCAAGCCGCCGCCCCTTCCGGCGGCCCGTCCAGGTGGATTGCTGGTCGGGGAGCTGTACCGGCGCCGTGAGCAGTGGCGCCTGTGGGTACGCAGCGAGTGGCTGGGCGCAGACGGCCTGAGCCAGTTGGAGCAGCTGAGCAGGTTACCGCCAGGCACGCTGCACCGTCCCGGCAGATCGGCAGCACCGTCCCCCACTTTGCGGGGACCCGGCCCAGCCGCACCAGCCGCACCCGCACCGGGTCCCGCTGCCCGTACCCCTGCGCCCATACCACCCGCTGTAACTTCCGCCTCTCCCCCACCTGCCGGGCCGACCGGCCACCCACCCAGCCACCCGACCGGCGAGGTTGTTGCGCCAGCGGAGGCCCCCGCTCCCCTGGGACGGCGGCTGACTGGGCTCTGGGACCGCCTGCTTGGGGGTCCCGCTCAGGGCGCCGCGGCTCCCGCTCCTGCACCGGCAAATTCAGGCGCAGCGCCTGTTGCTTCGCCCCTCCCTGGCCCCCGCCTTCCGCCCCGCACGGCCCAGTCTTTTGCCCGCACCAAAGCCCGGCTTGAGAGCCTAGAACAGTTGCTGGCGGAAAAGCAGAGTGACGCTGGCCTGAGCACAGACACGGTGCGCTGGCGGGCGCGGCTGAGCACCCTGCATACCACGTTCGCCACCTTGCAGAGCGAGGCCCTGGAACTGGAGCGGCAACAAGCGCAGGCCAGGTCGCTGGGGATTGACCCGCCCCCCGCCGCTCAGCGCCTGGAAGGCGAACTGGAGCGGGCCTACCGCCAACTGGAGACGGCGCTTGCTGAACTGGCGGGCGCCGCGCTGGAAGCCCTGGCCGCAGACAGCCGGGAGCGGCTGGAGCGCGAGAGCCTGTTCCTCTCTTCCCTCAAGGAAGACCGCGACCTTGGACCGTAACCTGCCCTGAAGCGCGCAGGGCGTGAGCATCCACAGGTCCTTATCTCTGGGCCCAATCTCTAGCGCCAGCAGACAGGCCAGACGCTGAGGGGCGCACTGCCGCCTGACGTCTGGCCTGCTGGTTATGGTAGGGGCGGTCCACCGTAGAGCCGCCAGCAAAAAACTCAGTTCAGCGCGTCGCGCTTATTTGCGCGCAAGCTGCTCCACACGGCCAGCGCAATAAATCCGGCGCCAATCAGACCGGTAATCACTTCGGGAATATGGACATTGCGGTTCATGCTCAGCAGCATGATGGTCGCCAGCGCACCGATGCCGTAGTGGGCGCCATGTTCCAGAAAGCGGTAGGCCTCCAGGGTGCCCTTTCTCACCATCATGATGGTCAGGGAGCGCACGAAGATGGCCCCGATGGTCAGGCCGGCAGCGATCAGGACGATGTCTTTGGTCAGCGCAAAAGCGCCGATCACGCCGTCCAGCGAGAAGGAAGCGTCCAAAACTTCCAGGTACAGGAACGCCGAAGCGCCAGCGGCCCCAGCTTTCTCGGTGGCGTTATCGGCCTCAAATAGGCTGCCCAGGGCATCTACAGCCAGGTAAGTAAGCAGACCGACCACGCCGGCCAGCAGCGCCGAATACTTCTCGGCGGGAGCGACCGTGTAGTTCACCAGCAGCGTGAGCAAGATGCCCACGATGATGGCCTGCACGGTATCCAGCCTTCCGATGCGGGCCAGCCGGCTCTCGAAACCGGTGAGCCAGTGCGCTTCTTTTTCCGGGTCCATAAAGTACTTCAGGAACACCATCATCAGGAACGTGCCGCCAAAGGCACTGATGGCGACGTGGGCGTCGTGCAGGTGCTCGGCGTACATTTCCGGGTTGGTAAACGCCTGAGTGACCACTTCACCCAGCCCCATACCGGCCGCCACCGCCACAATGACGATGGGGAAAATAAAGCGCATCCCGAACACCGCAATCAAAATGCCCCAGGTCAGGAACCGGTGTTGCCAGACCGGCGTCATGTCCTTGAGCTTGTTGGCGTTCACGATCGCGTTATCGAAGGAGAGCGAGATCTCCAGCACCGCGAGAACCGCGCAGATGAAGAAGACGGTCGCCATGCCGGCGA
>JAUNHF010000098.1:0-1036 GCA_030524065.1 Deinococcus sp. | reverse complement strand
ACTTTTCCGACATGGTCCGCAGCACGGTGGCGTTGACCACAGCGTTATCGAACGACAGCGAAACTTCCAAAATGCCCAGCAGCAGGGCGATGGTGAGGGCCTCAAACAGGGCCGTTACGGTGTGGCCGCCGCGCGCGTAGCCGTCCCAGGAGGCCACCGCGAGGCAGATCAGGCTGATGAGGGTTGCGAACCCAAAGTATTGTTTGAATGTTTGCATGGGAATCCTTAAAACGTGTGGGGAAAGAAAGCGGACAAAAAAGAGAGGGCGGAAACGGGGCGCAGAGGCAGGCGCCGGGGCCGGGGGCACCCCCGCACGGGGCTTGGAGCTTCATCACTCCAGGTGGCCGCCCAACTACATTAAACGTTTACACCGTAGGTGCGGGCCGCTGCACCCAGGCCGCCAGCGTACCCCTGCCCCACCGCCCGGAACTTCCACTCCTGGCCGTAGCGGTACACCTCGCCAAAAATCACGGCGGTCTCGGTACTGAAATCTTCGCCCAGGTCGTAGCGGGCCAGTTCCAGGCCGCTGTCTTCATTTACGACGCGGATAAATGCGCCGCCTACCTGCCCGAAATTCTGCCGGCGCTGGTCAGCCTGATCAATGGTCACGACCACCACGACCCGGTCAATCTCAGCCGGGACCAGGCCCAGATCAACCTTGAGACTTTCGTCGTCGCCGTCGCCTTCGCCGGTGCGGTTGTCGCCCGTGTGCTCCACGCTGCCTTCCAGCGAGCGCAGCTGGTTGTAAAACACGAAGTCGTGATCGCCACGCACCCGCCCCGCCGCCGTCAGCAAGAAGGCGGAGGCGTCCAGGTCAAACGGCTGACCGTCAGTGGAGCGTGGGTCCCAGCCCAACCCAATCAGAATCCGGCGCAGGTTGGCTTCCTGCTTGGTCAGAGAGATGTTGCCGCCTTTTTGGAGGGAAAGTGCCATGCGGTGTACCGTCCTTTTTGGGGAAAAAGTGTGCGTGGAAGGGAAGCTGAGGGAGTGAGAACGCAGGCCACCTTGACCTATACAGCCCGGACCTGTACAGCCC
>JAUNHF010000097.1:2916-6796 GCA_030524065.1 Deinococcus sp. | reverse complement strand
TACGGCGACAAGGCCATGAAGCTCGTTCGGGACGTGAATAAGGCCCGCGAGGCGGGTGACCGCAACGGCCTGATCGCGGCCCAGCGGCAACTCAACCTGTTCCGGCAGCAATCCACGGTGCACGAAAACGTCGCCTCGTTTGCCGAGTCCGAGGTGTCCCGGCTGGACAAGGCCGCCAAGGACCGCAAGGAGAGCGAAGCCGAAGCCACCAAGACGCAGCAGGAGCTGGACAAGCAACTGTCCCAGGGCCGCATCGATCTGGCCGAGCAGGAACTCAAGAAGCTCGAAGCCCAGCGCACGCGCGATCTGCGCAACGCTGGTGACGACGCTGCCGCCCAACTCGAAGTGGAACAGACCCTGGGCCAGCAGATTATTGAAAACCGCAAGAAAATCGCCGCTAAGGTCCGCGACGCCGCGCTGGCTGAAGCAGACAAGCTCACCAATGAGGAACTGAAAAAGCAGCGCAAGGACAAAGCCCAGGCGGATTACGATCTGGCCCTAGATGCCGCCCAGGACGAATATGACGAGCGTGTTGCCAACGCTCAAAAGGTCCGGGACAGGGCGGCCGAGACCAGCAGCGAACTGCGGCTCTCCATTGCCCGCGCCCTGACGGATGGCGAACTCGACCTGGCCGAGCAGTCGGCGCAGGGCGTGATCGCCTCTTACCAGATGGCCCTGGAAGCTGCCGGGAACAGTGCCCAGGAAAAAGCGCGCGTGCAAGAAGAGTGGGCGCAGCGGGCCGCTGACGCGGAGATCGCCATTGCCGAGGTGGCAAGTCGCCGCCGGGTGCTGGCGCTTCAGCGTGAGCGCAACCGCCTGATCAACCAAGAGGGGGTAACTCAGGCCGAGCGTCAGGCCCTGTGGAAACAGTTTGGTGACCGTATCGCCGCCGAGGAAGCCTCCCTGGGGCAGACGGTTGCCGGTATTCAGCAGAAGTGGGGCCTTCAGGTCAGCAAGGCCCAGGAAGACGCCTCAGCAGAGGTGAAGGAGGTTGCTAAGGCGTACACCGAGCTGACCGCCGAAGTGAACCGCCTGATCGAATCTGGAGAGTGGAACGCCGAGACGCAGCGTGACGTTGCGACCGCCCTGGCCCTGCTGGATTCCACAGCAGAAGCGGCAGGCGTCTCTCTGGCAGATCTGGTGGTGACTGAGCGGGAAGCGGCGCTGGGAGCCGTTGCCAACGCAGACGCCCTGCAGAGCTTCGTCCGCGAGCTGCAAGAGGCAGGGGCCACGGCCGAAGAAGTGAAAGCGGCGGTGCGTGGTGGAACCGAGCTGCAAGATGCCCTTTCCGGCGCGCGTGGCACCCTGGCGGCCAACCGTGACGGGCAGTACGACATTGATGCCCTGCGCGAGCGGGGCTTCGAGCTGGACAGCCTGATCCGCCGGATTGACGCCTTGCAGGCAAATCCGGGCACCGATCCCTACATCGAAGGGCTGCTGGAGAAAATTCCGCTGCTGCGCGATGTGCTGGTGCCGCTGCTGAGGGAAGTCAACGACGAGATCATCAGCCTGGAGGACCGCCGGATTACGGCGACCACTGCCGGGAAGGTCGCCACCCTGACCCGTGACATGAACGGTCTCGACCGCCAGGTCGCCCGTGGACAGCGGACCCCGGAAGAGGCGATTGAGGAACGCCGCCGCCTGGGCCGTGAAATTGCCGAGCTGGAGTGGGCAGAACGGCAACGGTCCGAAGAATTCAGAAAGCTCACCGACGAGGAGGAGGCAAACGAGCGGCAGGCCCACCAGGACCGCCTGCTCGCCATTGATCAGACGTACTGGGACCAGAAAGATGAGCTGGAGCGGAACCGGCGCTACGCCCGTGAAGACCGTGTGGGCGAAAGTGAAGTGGCCGAGCTGGAGTGGCAGCACGAGCAGCGGCTGATCAGCACGCAGGCATACCTGAGCCGCCGCGACGAGCTGCTGACCGAAGCGGCCTGGCGTGAGTATGCCCGCGTGGTGGCCGCCAACGGGGATATCGAAGCGGCCGGGCTGGCCCTGGACGCCCGTCTGACGGAAATCGCCCGCCAGGGCATCCGCGACCGCGAAGCGCTGGATTACGGACTGACCCAATACAAGGAACTGTCCGCCAGCGCTGAGGAGCTGGTGTACCGCTTCGAAGACGGGGCCATCAGCCTGAGCGAGTTCTGGACGCAGGCCACGGCCGCAGCTTTACGGCTGGATGACCTGGCCGCCTCGGCGCGTGCGGTGGGCAACACCGGCTTGGCAGAGCAGTTTGAAAGGGACGCGCGCACCCTGCGCTCGGCGCTGCCTGCGCTGGAAGCGGTCGCTGCGGAGATGCGTACCCTGCAGCTGCTGGCCGTGACCGATGGGGATGCCAACGACCGCGCCGCTTATCTGGCGGGCATCCTGGGCACCGAGGAGTACGCCAACAGAGCGGCAGACACCCTGCGCCAGTTGGCCGATCAGCTGCGTTCCCTGCAAAACCAGGGGGATGAGGGTGGCGCGGCCCAGGTGGCTGCCACCATCCAGCTGTACAAGGACGGCCTCCCGCCCATCGTGCAGCAGACGCTGCAGAAGAAGCTGCTGGCGGACGTCACCGACCAGCTCACGGCCTCTGAGCGTGAGCTGGGATTGACGACCACGCAGGCGCAGACCCCAGCAGAAGAGTGGCTGATGCTGCTGGGCGATCTGGTGGAAGCCGGCTTGATCACCGCCGAAACCTACGAGGAGGTCAGGAAACGCATTCAGGGCGTCATCGACGCCCAGAAGGAACTGGGTAAGAACAAAGACTGGGAAAAACGGGTGCAGGATGTGGCCGGCCTGTTCAACCGCACCACTCCGGTGGGCGGCGGCATGGCGGCGGCTCTGGATGGCCTGGCGGCTTGGTTCGGCGCCGGGGGCCAGGGCGGCGGCTCGAAGGCGATCCTCTCCGGCGCAGCCGCGCTGGTGGGTGGACTGAACGGCGTCTTCAAGACGGGCAGCGAGGAAACCGACCAGGTGGTCAACACCTTCGTGGGCGGCATCCAAGCGACCTTGATGAAGCTGGCTTCCGGAGACATGCTCGGCGCGGCTGTGGCCGGGGTGGCAACCGTGGTGGCGACCATCGTGGACATCTTCCAGGGTGGCGTCGCCAGCGCCAAGAAAGCCAAGCAGGAGATCGAGCAGGCCACCAGCAGCGTCAAGATCTTCGATGTCGGCAAATACGCCAGCGTCCAGCGCCGACAGGGGTTCTGGGGCTGGCTGGGCTTCAAGCAGGCGGTGATTGATCAGGAAAGTGTCGGGATCGCGCAGTCCCTGGGCGACGCGATCTCCTCGGCGGTCAGTGGCGGGATCATGAACGGTCTGCGCCAGGGCCAAAGCAGCTTTAAGGTCGTTGGTGAGGCCATTTCTACTGACTTTGGGGCCGCGCTGCTTCAGACCATCATCGACACGTTTATCAAGAGTGCCGTGGTGCAGGAGCTGCTGCAGCCTTACTTGGATGCCTATGTGGACGCCGTGAAGCGCAAGGACGCGGCGGGCATCCAGCGAGCTGGAGCGGACATGCAGCGGGCCATCGTGGACGTGAACGGTGTGATTGCCGACGCCTACGAAAATATCTTCGTCCCGGCCGCCAAGGAGCTTGGTGTGTTCGGCAACGACGCGGGCGGCCAGGCTGGGAACGCGCAGCAGGAACTGTTCGGCACCGGGCCGGACGCGCTCTACGGAGTGCCGACCATCGAAACCACGCCCTCTGCGGAGCAAAAAGCGCTGATCAGTCAGGCCACCCAGGTGGTGGCCGATCTGGGTAGCGCTGTCTCCGAGTGGCGCGCTGGGAATGCCGAATTGAGAGCATTTATCGCTGGGGAGACGGGCAGGCCACCGGCGATGAGTGGAAATGGAGGACTCGTATGAAGGTACAACCCTGGGCACTGAATGCCTG
>JAUNHF010000097.1:0-2906 GCA_030524065.1 Deinococcus sp. | reverse complement strand
GGGAGGTGAGTTTCGCAGCTTCCCCATGACCCGGACTCAGGTGCGCTCGTCGGGCCTGCGGGCGCAGGTTTCCCCGGAAGGGGACTGCGTCGAGGCCAACATGGACGCCATCGGCAAGGGCATGGGCCTAACACCGCTCACCTGCCTGCAACTGGTTTACAACGGGGTTCCCATTTTTTATGGGGAGCTGCGCGTGGGGGGCAACCCCCGCGATCTGCGGGGCCACACCCACACCATCCGCTCGGCGGCGCTGCGCCTAAAGGAAGTGCAGCTGTCTGGGCGCTTCCAGGCACCCCAGCAGCCGGCCCACCTGACCGTGCGGGCCGCCATTCAGGACATCATCCACAGCGGCCAGCTGGGCACCCCCAGCACCGTGCTGTACGACGTGAACCTTTGCCCGGACCTGGGGGTGGAGCTGGCGCCGGTGCGGGCCAGCAACTACCAGAATGCGTATGCCCTGCTGGAAGCGGTCCAGAACGCGGCGGCAGCGCGGGGCGTAGAGATTCGCTTTGGCGTGAATGCCGACCGCAAATTCTTCTGCATCCCCGCCAACAGCCGCGTTCTGGACATCACCGGCCGCCCCATCACCTCAACGACGGTCTGGAAGGCGCCAGTGTCCGAGGTTGTCGTGACCGCCGTGCGCTGGTTCATCGCGCCGGCACGGGCTGGCCGCGAGGGTGGTCAGGCACCGTGGATCACCGCCATCTCCCGCAGCCCCGTGGCCGATACCTATGGGCAGCGGCTGATCAGCGTGCGCCTGAAAAACGGGCTGGTCAGTGACTACATGCGGGTGGCGGACGACCTGACAGCCGAATATATGGACGGCACGGGCGTCTACACCCTGACCCCGGAGCAGTTGGCAACACTCCGGGATGGTGAGGGATTTCCCGAGGCGGTAGGTACCGGCCAAGCAGGGGCGCCCGTGACCTATGTGCCTGTCAGCAGTGGCGGGACGGCCCTGACCCCGGTTGGACAGGCGCCGGCGCCGGCGCCAACCGTTCCCGACGCAGCCCGCCTGGGCGAGAGTGTCACCATCACGGGTGAGGCTCCCGACTACGGCGCCGGGCTGCGTCTGTACCCGCCGGTGGGGACCGTGGCGATGTATGTCAACTTCTATGCCCGCACGCCGGTGGATTTTGCCCCCAGTGTGGTTGTGGCGGACAAGCAGCTGGTGACCGAGACGCCGCCGCCTTTTGTCCCTGTGCCGGGCCGGGACTATTCCGGCTGGGCGGGAATGTTCCGCAAAAGCTGGGACATGCTGCAGCAGCGCATGGAGTGGGAAGCGCAGTTCATGACCTACGCCAGCGATTTCACCCGCATGAGCCGCCCGCCGGGACCGGAGATGCCGCCCGGCAGCACGTTCGCCTACGGATTCAGCGGGATTATTCCCATAGAGCCGGGCAGCGTGGTGCAAATCCGGGTTCCGGGTGGCACCAGCGACATGCCCACGCCAGCGGCCCAGCTGGTTGTCTCTGAGGCCCGTGCCTATCAGCCGGAGGAGTTTCTCACCGCCGTGGCGAAACCCTACTTCCGCATCCCTGCCGAGGAGCCTGCCGAGATCGACCTACGGACCATCCTTGGCCGGGATGAGTTGGCCGGCAAGGTCAAGATGGGTGACTACGTGGGCACCGTCGCTGCCTACGAATACCGCCTGAGCAGCGCCGGCGGCATGACGATGGGCGTCATGACCGGCCAGGCCGAGGAGCCGCAGCGCCTGGCGCAGGCTGAGCTGATCAAGTACCGCGACAAGGCGGCTGTGATTGAAGCCATCACTGGAATGGAGGCAGGAGCGTGACCAAGGCCGACTCACCTATCAGAACCAACTGCTTGTATGCCTATGCCTTGCTGGTGCCTGGGCGTCAGCCGTTCTATCTGCCGTCCACGATGAAGCCCGAGAACATCGGCAGCACCCGCAATGTGGAACTCGATCAGTCTCCAGGCTCTGAGGAGACCTTCGTGGTGGGCGATGGCGCCCGGAAGGTGGAGCCGCTGCGACTGTCGGGCGCCATTTTTGCCGCCAATTTCAAGACCCGGACCGAGGACGCGGCCCGCCTCTGGTTGCAGGACGTCGAGCGGGCGGTGCGGACCTGCACCAAGGTCCAGCGCGGCCAAAGCGTCTACCGCGATGTCCATCCCGTGGGCTACATGCAGGCCAACCCAGGCCGCACGCCACTGGAGTGGACCCTCACCCTGCACCTGTTTCCCACTGGCCCGAGTTGGCGCCAAGTGGGAGGCGATCAAGAAACGCCGTTCTAAAGGAGGAACATGGCCGAATTGACTGTTAAGTACACGGCACCTCTGCCTGACGGCTTCACGTCAGGCGTGCTGGAAATCAAGCGCCCTCACGTCTATATCGACTCGCAGGGCCGCAAGGCGCATGCCTATCACCTTGCCAAGATCAACCCTGACCGGAGCCTCACCGAGATGCAGACCGGATTGCCGCTCAAGATCATCGCCGCCGGCCCTGGGGACCCCGCAGGCAGCGAACTGGACTGGGTGGAAACCCTGGTGGTGGAGGGCCTGCCAGAACCCCTGCGTCAGACGGACCGTATTCCCGCCGTATACACTGCGGCCGGCGAGATTGATCTGCACCGGCCCAATGCTGCGGCTCCCCTGGTGGGGGCGCCCAACGACGCTGTGCAGCAGGCCGAGGAAGCCGCCCGCCGCGCTGAAGCCGAGCTGCGAGCGGCGGTGGACGCCCTGCGAGACTATGCGATGGATGGCCGCCTCGAACACGCCATTCAGGTGCTGCCCGGCGTGGCCGAGAATCAGGACCGTATCGACGCCCTGTTGGCCCAGATGCAAGCCGATATTGGGCAGTTCCCGGGCCTGCTGGCCGGGCAACGGGGGTTGCAACAGGTATTGGACAATTTCAGCGACCAGCTGGCCGATGCTGAGGACCTGTT
>JAUNHF010000096.1 GCA_030524065.1 Deinococcus sp. | reverse complement strand
TCAGTTACTTTTGGTGCGTCCAGACCGTCAGCGATACCTGCCCACTGCCGCCCCAGCGCGTACCGGGCTTCTGCACATGGAAACTCAGCACGCTGCGCCCCTGCGAAAGCGGACGCTTGGCGGTTACGGTGAGCGGGATAAAACCGATGGTGGGCCACTTATTCAAGGTCACCGGGGTAGTGACGGTCAGTTCGTGGTCTTCGTACAGCAAGGATTCTGGTGATTCGGATTGCGTTGGACGATAACTCAGCGGGCCGAAACCGAGGTCGTACCACTGCCGCTCCACGCGCACGATACTCAGCCGCAGGTCTGCGGGCAGGGCCAGCGGCTGCGTGCCTGTATTGAAGTGAAGGTCTATCTGGCGCGATTCCAGCGGACGCAGGTTCAGGGCAAAATCTTGCGAAGCGTAAGGCTGCTGCTCGCCATTGCTCAGGTAGACCAGCGGGTCTAAACAAAGCGGCGTATTCTCACACAACGTCTGAATGAACCCGCTTTTGGGCGACATAACCCATATCCCCAGCCAGAAGGCCAGCGCTGCGCCCAGCAGGGCGGTCCAGAGCGGAACCTGGCGGCGTGGGGACTGAGTCATATAGCCAGGATAGTGCCCCGCAGTGACGGCCTGCTGATAGCGCCCAGGCACAGCGCACCGACCACCCCGCGCCGTGCAGCAAAACGCTTTAGCATCTCCCCTATGGAACTCCGCCACCTGCGCCATTTCATCGCCCTGGCCGAAGAAGGCCACTTCGGACGCGCCGCCGAGCGGGTGTACGTGGTGCAGCAAGCGCTGAGCAGCAGCATTCGCAAGCTGGAAGAGGAGGTGGGGGCCGAGCTGGTGGAGCGCAGCACACGCCGGGTGGAGCTGACCCCAGCCGGGCGCGAGTTTCTGGATGGTGCCCGCGAGACGCTGGCGCTGGCCGAGCGCACGCTGGAACGCACCCGCCGAGCGGCGCGGGGCGAGGTGGGGCACCTGACCATAGGCTTCGTGGGCGGGATGGTGTTCGGCGGGCTGCCCGATATCGTGCGGGTGTTCAAGGAACGCTTTCCCGAAGTGGGCGTAGAACTGCGCGAGCTGAGCGCCCACGAACAGGAAACCGCGCTGCGTGGTGGGCAGATTTCGCTGGGGCTGCTGCTGCTGCCCGTGCGCGACCCCGGCCTGGACTCCCGGCCCCTGTGGCGTGAACCGCTGGTGGCGGCGCTGCCGGCCTCGCACCCGCTGGCGGCGCGCTCAGAACTGGACATCCGCGACCTCAGAGACGAGAATTTCGTATTTTTCCCGCGCCATCAGCGGGCCACCTATTTTGATCAGGTGATGCGCTGGTGCGCCGAGGCCGGCTTCACGCCCCGCGTGGTGCAAGAGGCGCTGGAAGTGCCTACGCTGCTTTCGCTGGTGTCGGCGGGCGTGGGGATTTTCCTGCCGATCAGTTTTTTTCAGGGCCTGGGCATGAGCGGCGTGGTGTACCGCCCGCTGACGGGTGCCCCCCTGGTGGACATCGTGGCGGTGTGGCCGCGTGGCAAGCAGGACGCGCTGCTGACCGCCTTTTTGGACGTGGCGGCCAAGGTGCTGGGCCCGGTGGGCCAGTTGCCCGCCCCGCCCCAGTAAAGCCACCCGTCGCCGCTCCATTGTCTCAGCCAAAGCCATTCAACCCAGGCCAAAAGAAGGAGCGACAAGAAGTGGCCTGCACGGAGTGGAGCGCGCATGACAATCGTTCCCTAGAGTGCGGCAGCAATGAGAAACCTTCTTCTTCTGGCCCTGTGTCTGGCCGGCTCCGCCGTGGCCGCTCCGTTCAAGTTCGTCGCGCTGGGGGACATGCCCTACAAGCTGCCCGAGGACTACGCCCGCTTTGAAGGGCTGATCGGCACGGTCAACGGGCTGGACCCCGCCTTCAGCGTGCATGTGGGCGACATCAAGAGCGGCTCGACCCCGTGCAGCGACGAGAACTTCGGGAAGGTCCGCAGCGAGTTCGGCCTGTTCAAAGGGCCGCTGATCTACACCCCAGGCGACAACGAGTGGACCGATTGCCACCGCGAAAAAGCGGGCAAATACGATCCCCTGGAGCGGCTGGGCCAGGTCCGCGAACTGTTTTTCACCTCGCAGGGCAGCCGCAGCTTTGGGCAGCGGCCCCTGACCCTTACCCGCCAGCCCGAACTGCCCGAAAACAGCCGCTGGACGCATGAGGGCGTGGTGTTTGCCACCGTGCATGTGGTGGGCAGCAACAATGGCCTGGAACGCACCGCGCAGAGCGCCGCCGAGCACTTTGCCCGCAACAGCGCCAACCTGACGTGGGTCCGCGACACCTTTGCCCAGGCCAAGGCCAGCAACGCGCCCGCCGTGGTGATCGCTTATCAGGCGGACCTGTTTTACGGGGCGCCCATCCTGATGACCGATACGGGTCTGCGCGACACGGTCAATGTCCTGGCCGCCGAAGCCAAAGCGTTCGGCAAGCCGGTGCTGCTGATTCAGGGCGACTCACACACCCTGGTCATTGACCGGCCGCTGACCGAGGCGGGGGCCAACACCTTCCCCGGCCAGACCGCCGCCAGCCCGCAGCTGCGGAATGTGACCCGCTTGCAGGTGATGGGAGAAAGCGAAGTGGGCGCGGTAGAAGTGACCGTAGACCCGGCCAGCCCTGGCGTCTTTGGCTTCCGGCCGGTGTATAGCGGCCCCACCTTTACGGCACCCCAGGCGGCCCCACAGCCCAAACCCTGAGCTTGAACCTAGGCCCAGGACCCGAGCAGCGGCGGGGCAACTTCCGGCAGCCCCGCCGCTGCTGGCAGAAGTTCGGGCGGCGGCCGGGGCGCTAAACTGTGCCCCGAAATGCACCTGTACCGCGACCTGATCAGGCCCCAGCTGTTCCGCTTTGACCCGGAAGACATCCACCACCTCACCACCCGGGGCCTCAGCCTGGCTGGGCAGGTGCCGGGACTGCCGGGCGCCCTGCGCTCCGTGGCCCTGCCTGCCGCGCCGGAACTGCGCCAGACGCTCTGGGACCGTGAGTTCGCCTCACCGCTGGGCCTGGCCGCCGGGCTGGACAAGAACGCCGAAGCCGTCAGCGCGTTCGGGGCAATGGGGTTCGGCTTTCTGGAAGTGGGCACAGTCACGCCCAGAGCGCAGCCGGGCAACGGGCGCCCCCGCCTCTTCCGGCTGCCCGAAGACGGCGCCCTGATCAACCGCATGGGCTTTAACAATGCCGGCACAGACGCCATGCGCCGGCACTTGGGTGGGCCGCGCCTGTGCCCGGTGTGGGTGAATATCGGCAAGAACAAGGCCACCCCCAACGAAGAAGCCGCCGCCGACTACCGCCGCTGCGTGGCGGCGCTGTACCCCGTGGCCGACGCTTTTGTGGTGAATGTCAGCAGCCCCAATACGCCGGGCCTACGCGCCCTGCAAGCGGCCGGCGACCTGCGCGCCCTGGTCGCAGAGGTGATGGACGAAGCCGAGCGCCAGCGGGTCCGCAGCGCCCGCCGCCTGCCCCCGGTGCTGGTCAAACTGGCTCCCGACCTGCACCCCGCCGACTTTGAGGCCAGCGTGGACGCGGTGCTGGATGCGGGCGCCAACGGCCTGATCATCTCCAACACCACCCTGAGCCGCGAAGGGCTCCGCAGCACACACCGGGGCGAAGCCGGCGGCCTGAGCGGCCAGCCACTGCGGGAGCGCTCTACTGAACTGGTGCGCCTGGGCTATAAGCAGACGCGGGGCCGGGTGCCCATCGTGGGCGTGGGCGGCATCATAAGCGCCGAGGACGCCTTCGAGAAGATTCGGGCCGGTGCCAGCTTGGTGGAAGTGTACTCGGGCCTGATCTACGGCGGTCCCACCCTGCCCGCCGAGATTAGCCGGGGCCTGGCCGCCCTGCTGCGCCGCGAAGGCTTTGGCAGCGTGGCCGAGGCCGTCGGCACTCAGGCCCGCTGACCCCGGCGGCGCGCTGCCTATAGATGCGCTAAATTCCGCTTCACCCGGCGGGCGCCGGGAAGCGGCACAGTAAAGCCATGACTGATCCTGGAGACCGTTCTACCACTGCCGACAACATGGACCAGACCACCGGCCGCCCCGACAGCGAAGCCCAGCCCGCCGTGCCCGAGGTGGGCGAAGCTGGCTCGGACGCGCTGAAAAAGATCAACGAGCACGATCAGGCCGAGAAATCCAAGGACTTTCCCGACCCCACCGCGCTCTGAGCGCACCCCACCCTAAGCCGAGGCCCACCACGCCCCGGCTTTTTTTTGGGCCTGCACTGGAGCGCTGGCTGGCGCGGCTCTGGCGGCCGGGGGCACACTGCCGCCCCCACCTTTTCCCGTAGACTGGCGGGCGGCCGGGCCTGTTTTGCCCGCGCCACGCTGCTGGGCCCAAGGCAGCGGACAAGGAGCAACCATGACTGAGATGCAAAAAGACTGCAACGGCTTTGACCGCCGCTACGATGTGCAGGGCCTGGACGCGATTGACGTGGCCGTGCTGGACACCTTCCCCGCCGTGCGGGAGGACGACCCGGTGCAGTACCCCGGCGAACCCAGCGAAATCGTGATCACCACCGACGAATTCAGCCCGGTGTGTCCCTGGAGCGGCCTGCCCGACTTTGGCCGGCTGGAGATTCGCTACGTGCCGCGCGAAAAATGCGTGGAGCTCAAGAGCCTCAAGTACTACTTGACCTCGTACCGCTTCGTGGGCATCTACCACGAGCACGCCACCCGCCGGGTGCTGGCCGACCTGGTGAAGCTGCTGGACCCCCTGCGCCTGAGCATTGACTGTGACTACGGCCTGCGCGGCGGAATCCGCACGGTGGTCAAGGCCAACTACGTGGCCGACGATCAGCAGGCCCCAAAGGACAGCTGAATGCCCTGTAAACTGTCTACCGAGTTCACCTTTGACTCGGCGCATGTCATTGAGGGCTATGACGGCCCCTGTGGGCGGCTGCACGGCCACACTTACCGGGTGCGGATGGAGCTGGAATCCCAGCGCCTGCGCCCCAGCGCCCATGTGCGCCGCGACATTATGGTGGCCGACTTCAAGAGCCTGAAGTGGGCGAAAAAGGACGTGGAGCAGGGCGGGCTGGACCACATGTTCCTGAACGAGCACCCTGAGCTGGGCGGCGACACCACCGCCGAAGTGATGGCCGCCTTCCTGCACCGCGAAACCATGCGCCGCATCCGTGAAACCCTGGACGCAGGCGACAGCGGGGACGACCTGCGGCTGCGGGTGTTCCTGTGGGAAACGCCGGAGTCCTGCTGTGAATACTGGGAGTGAGGCTGGAGGTCTAGGGGCCAAAGGAGCCGAGCGGGAGGCCGCGTTGAACCCTTCATCCCCCACAACCTCAAACCTCAAATATCCCGTCTACGAGCGCTTTTACACCTGGCAGGGCGAGGGCGTTCACCTGGGGCGGGCGGCGTACTTTATTCGGCTGTACGGCTGCCCGCAGCACTGCCCCTGGTGTGACAGCGCCGGCACCTGGCATCCGGAGTACCGGCCCGAGTCGGTGCAACTGATGGATGCGTCCGCGCTGGCCGGGGCCGT
Source organism: Deinococcus sp. (assembly GCA_030524065.1). Classification (GTDB taxonomy): domain Bacteria; phylum Deinococcota; class Deinococci; order Deinococcales; family Deinococcaceae; genus Deinococcus. The sequence continues at coordinate 1,419 of JAUNHF010000096.1, read as the reverse complement.
AGCCGCCGAAAGCCCGGACGGTGCCGTGGTCATCATCACCGGAGGCGAGCCTATTTTGTTTGATCTGGCTCCACTGACGGACGCCCTGCACGCGCTGGGCCGGCGGGTTCACATCGAAACCAGCGGGATTGCGCCGCTGCGGGGTGAGATGGACTGGGTGACCCTCTCGCCCAAGCCCACCCAGAAATGGCCCCTGCCGGAAGTGGTGGCCCGCGCCGACGAGGTCAAGATCATCGTGCATGAGCCGGACGACATCGCGGCGGGCCTGGCGACGCTGGAAGGGCTACGCGAAGAGGCCGTGATCTGGCTGCACCCCGAATGGAGCCGCGCCCGTGAGCGCGACATGCGCGTGCTGAACGCGATTACGGAAGCGGTCAAGGCCAACCCCCGCCTGCGCGCCGGCTACCAGATGCACAAGCTGTACCGCGCCGACGACCTGGACGAGCACAGCGACAAGCGCCTGATTCCGCTGGGCGGCAACGAAGGGTTAGGGTACTAGACATGGCTTTTCCCAACGACAACCCCCGCGCCGTGGTGCTGCTCTCGGGCGGCCTGGATTCCAGCACCGTGCTGGGCCTGGCCGCGCAGGGCGGGTATCAGCCCACCGCGCTGAGCTTTCGCTACGGCCAGCGCCACACGGTAGAGCTGGAGCGGGCCGCGCAGGTGGCCGCACACTTCGGGGCCGAGCACCGCGTAATTGACATCAACATCGGCAGCTTTGGCGGCAGCGCCCTGACCGATGACGCCCTGAGTGTGCCGCTAGAGGCCACGCCTGATGGGGTGGTTCCGCCCACCTACGTGCCGGGCCGCAACACGGTATTTATTGCGGTGGGCTTATCCCTGGCCGAAGCGATAGACGCGGGCAGCCTGCACCTGGGCATCACGGCGGTGGACTACTCCGGCTACCCCGACTGCCGCCCCGATTACCTCGCCGCCTATCAGACCCTGGCCGATCTGGCGACAGTGGCGGGCCGCGAGGGGCGCGGCGCCCGGCTGGTCGCCCCACTGCTGGAAATGAGCAAAGTGGATATCGTCCGCACAGCGCTGGAAGTGGGCGTGCCGGTTCACCTCACCTGGAGCTGCTACAGCGGCGGCGCCAGCGACCATGCCGAGCCCTGTGGCCTGTGCGACAGCTGCCGCATCCGCGACGAGGCGTTGCTGGAAGCGGGCCACCCGGAACTGATGACCCGGCGCGGGCGGGAGCGGCTGGGAGCCTGAGCGCCCCACCCCAAAGGAGAACTCCCAAACCAAAGTCCCCCTGGCAGGGGACCTTTTCATGCCGGGTCTGCGGCAACTTTGCGCTTGCGCCTGGGCGGCTTGGGCGCGGGCGGCTCTGGCGCGTTCCAGGTGGTGAGCTGCTCCGGAGTAGCCCCCAGCCGCAGCAGTTCGGCGGAGTCCTGCGGGGTCAGGCCCGCCGCT
>JAUNHF010000095.1 GCA_030524065.1 Deinococcus sp. | reverse complement strand
CTGACCTTTCCACGCCTGAACAATCAGGGCGCATCCGCTGATCTGAGCGACGTGTCGCTGCTGATTCCGGCCCGCAACGAGGCCCGCAATCTGCCGCAGACCCTGCCCGGTTTTCTGGCGCAGGGGGCGGGCGAAGTGCTGGTGCTGGACGACCACAGCGACGATGAGACGGCCGAGCTGGCGCGGGGAGCCGGCGCCACGGTGCTGAGCGGCCAGCCGCTGCCCCCCGGCTGGCACGGCAAACCCTGGGCCTGCCAGCAGCTGGGCGAGGCGGCGGGCGGCGACGTGCTGGTGTTCACCGACGCCGACGTGACCTGGCAGCCCGGCGCTCTGGCCGGAGCCGTAGCGTATTTCCGGCAGTCGGGCGCCGACCTGATGACCGTGTGGCCGCAGCAGGACAACCGCGCCCCCGGCGAGCGTATTCTCACGCCGCTGGTGGACCACGTGCTGCTGAGCCTGCTGCCCTGGCCGCTGCTGGCGGTGCCCGTCCCCCAGGCCAGCGCCGCCAACGGTCAGGTGATGATGTTCCGCCGCGAATGCTACGAACGGTTGGGCGGACACGCCACCGTCCGCGCCGAACTGCTGGAAGACGTGATGTTTGCCCGCGCCGTCAAGGGAGCCGGGGGCCGCCTGACCCTGATTCTGGGCGGGGACGCGGTGCGGGTGCGGATGTACCGTTCTTACGCCGAGTCGGTGACCGGCTTCAGCAAGGGGCTGCTCAGTTTTCACGGGGGGCAGCGGGCCTTGTTGCCACTCAGCCTGGCGCTGCATCTGCTGACCTACACCTGGCCCTGGCTGAGCGGCCAGCGCCTGCTGGTGGCGGCTGGACTGCTGGAGGGCCTGGCGGTCCGCATGCTGACCCGCCGCACCCGCCCCGCCGACCTGGCCGAAGTGCTGCTGACTCCGCTGCTGCCGCTGCTGGCACTGCCAGTCTACGCCCAGGCGGCCCGGCGCGAGGTGGTCTGGAAAGGCCGGGTCTATACCCAGGGCAGCGCGGCGCAGGAGGCCGAATGAAGCGCGCTCCATCCTCGGTCATCGTGATTGGAGCGGGGTTCGCGGGCCTCGCGGCGGCGCTGCGGCTGCGCCGAGCCGGAGCCGACGTGGCCGTGCTAGAGGCGCTGGACGCCCCCGGCGGCAAGGCGGCGCTGGGCTACCGCGACTTTTCCAGTGGACCCACTGTGGTCACCATGCCGCAGGTGTTCCGGGCGCTGCATGCGCGGCTGGGCTGGGCCGCGCCGCAACTGTCGCCCGCCGTGCCCACCACCTGCTACCACTCGCTGGATGGGCGCACCTTCGCGCCGCAGGCCCTCAGCGTGGCAGGCCATCTGGACCCCACCCTGGCCCAGCTGAGCCGTACCGAAGGCGAGCGCTACACCGAATTGCTGCGGCTGTCGCGCCAGCTGTACCGGGACGCCGCTGGCACATTTCTGTTCGGCGCACCGCCCACGTTGCCCGCTCTGGCCCGCTACGGCCTGAGCCGGGGCTGGCACGCGCAACCGGGCCGCTCGCTGGCGTCGCTGGTGCAAAGCGGGCCTTTTCTCACACCGTTCTGGCTGCGCTTCGCCACCTATCTGGGGGCCGACCCTTACCGCGCTCCCGCCGTGCTGCACAACGTAGCCTGGGTAGAGCTGGGCGGCGGCGTGTGGCACCTGACCCACCCGCCGGGGCCAGAGCAGACTGTAGCCGGGCTGCTGGGTCTGGCGACACAAATGGCCGCCGAAGCCGAGCGGCTGGGCGTGCACTTCCGGTACGGCACGCGGGTGAAGCACCTGCACACCGAGGGCCAGCGGGTCGTCGCCGCCCACACCGACCAGGGCGACCTGCACGCGGACGCCTTTGTCAGCGCAGCGGATGTGTCGCTGACCCGGCAGTGGCTGGGCCAGCCGGCCCCAGACCGCCCGCAGGGAGTGAGCGGCTTTGCCGTACAGCTGCGCCTTGCGGGCGACGTGGGGCAGGCGCACCACATTTTCTGGCCGCTGGACTACCGGGGCGAGTGGCAGGACATCCGCGCCGGGCGGCTGCCGCTGGACCCCACGCTGTACCTGCACCTGGACGGGCGGCAAGGCTTCCTCTTGGTCAATGCCCCGGCCACGCCGCGCCGGGAAGCGGACCGCGCCGAGTACGCCGCCTACTTGCTGCGGCGCTTGCAGGCCCGCTTTCCGCTGCCTGTGACCGGCGCGCACGCCCTCTCCCCCGCCGACTACGCCCGCACTGCCGCTACCGGCGCACTGTACGGCAACGCCCCACACGGTCTGAGCGGGAGCCTGCGCCCCGGCTGGCGCTTACGCGGACCGGCTGGCCGACTGGAAAACCTGCGGCAGGTGGGCGGCACCGTGCATCCCGGCGGCGGCGTGCCGCTGAGCCTGCTGGGCGGCTGGAACGGGGCGGGGGAATTGCTGGGCCTGCCTTACGACCCACTGGGCGGGCCGGAGTTCGGGCCGGAGACTGAGCCGACATGACTGAACCTGTGCAGCCTGGCAAAACCGGCGAGTCTTTTCCGCGCTTTTCGTGGTGGCGGGTGCTGGTCGGCGCGGCCCTCCCCCTGATTCTGATAGCGGCCTACCTTCAGCTTCTGGGCCTTATGTTGCCCCCCCACACAGCCTTTCAGGCTAGACATACTTTTCTTCTTCTTGCAGCAGTTGCTCACGCTGTTGGGCCTGCCTCTGCTGCTGCTGGGCATCCTGGCTGAGCGCCTTCAGCCGGGACTGAGTGACCGGGCTTTTTTGCTGACTGGGGCGTACGCCGGGGCCGCTGCCAGTTTCCTGCTCACCACCATGGCCGCCTGGCCGCCCGCTGTCCACACGGCAGCTGGGGCCACCATCGGCCTGCTCACTGCCCTGGCTGTGCGGTCCATGTGGCGGCGCATCCACCCGTCTGCTCCGTCCAGGTAGGCCGCCTGAAGTCCGGCCCTATGCACGGCGCTCCATGCCCACATCTCGCCGCTGCGCATCACCCTTGGCTCACGGTTGGAGCGTGGGCAATGAACCGATTCAGTGGGCGGCCAGCTCCTGCGCGGTGCCCTGGGCGCTCACGCGCCCGTCTTCCAGCCGCACCACGCGGGTGCACAGGTCCAGCACGCGCTCGTCATGGGTGACCATCACGGCGGCCTTACCACGCTCGCGCACCTCGCGGGCCAGCATCTCCACCACCTCGCGGCCACGCACACCGTCCAGGGCGGCGGTCGGTTCATCGGCCAGAATCAAAGCGGGGTCGTTCATCAGCGCCCGCGCAATCGCCACGCGCTGTTTTTGGCCGCCTGACAGCTGCTGCGGGTAGTGCCGGGCACGCTCGCCCAGGCCCAGGCTCCGCAGCAGGTCGTCGGCCTGTGCGCCCGCCTGTGCGCCGCCCCGGCCCGCCAGCCCCGGCACCAGCGTCAGCTGCTCGCGCACGTTCAGATAAGGAATCAGGTTGCTGGCCTGAAGCACAAACCCGATGTGGTGCAGCCGGAAGTCGGCCAGTTGCCGTGCATTCAGGCGGCTCAGGTCCTGCCCGGCGATGGTCACATGGCCGCTGGTGGGGGTTTGCAGAGCGCCGGCCAGGGTGAGGAAGGTGCTTTTGCCGCTGCCGCTGGGGCCGATCACGGCCACCAGTTCACCGGAGCGCACCTCAAAATCGGTGGGGTGCAGCGCGGTGACCTGGCTCTCACCGTCGCCAAACACTCGGCTGACAGCGCGCATGGCGAGGGTCGGAGCAGACTGGGCGGTGGGCACAAAAGCGCTGGGGGCGGGCTGAGTAAAAGTGGTCATGGCAATTCCTCTCTAGAGATCAGGGCAAGACTTGGGAGGGCTGGAACAAAGGCGCAGCTAGGGGTCAGCCGTTTTGGCCCAGTGCTTGCAGGGGATCGGCCTGGGCGATGGTCCGCAGCGAGAGCAGGCTGCCCAGCAGCGACACCAGCAGCAGCAGGCCACTGGCCTGGGCCACGGCGGACCAGGAGAGGGCGAACGGCAGCCCGGCGGGCAACACCTGAACCGTGCCGTACATCGCAGCGGCAGCCACGGCCAGGGCGGCCAGGGTCAGCAGCACCACCTGCGCCACCAGGCTGCCGGCCAGGGTGCGCATACCCGCGCCGATGGCCTTGAGCAAGCCGAACTGCGCGGTCTTTTGCAGGGTCATCACGTAAAAGAACACCGCCATCACCAGCGCCGACACCGCCACCAGAAAGATCTGAATCATCAGCAGGCTGCCCTGCTCTTCTTTGTAGCCTTGCAGCGACTGCAGGGCTTCAGCGCGGGTCTGGGCGGCCAGACCTTCAGGCAGGCTCACGGCCCCGGCCTCCAGCGCCACGCCGCTCACGGTGCCCCCAGCGCGGGGGTTCAGGCTCTGCCACTTGTCTAGCGTCACGAACATCACGGGCTGGTGGTTGAGGCGCGCTCCTTCGGTAAAGCCCACCACCTTCAGCTGTTCGCCGCTTGGCCTCAGGATGATGGTGTCACCTAAGCGTACCCCGTCTTCCTTGAGGGTCGCGTCCACCACGGCGCCGCCCGCTTGCATGGGCTGGCCCTCGGTGATCTGGGGGGCCAGGAAAGAACCGCTGTCCAGGCCCATCATCACGGCGCCCAGCTGGGTGCTGCCTGCAGTATTGACCCCAAAGCTGGCAAAGCTCTGGGCAAACGGCGCAGCGTCCGGGTGGGATTTGCGCAGGGCAGCCACGTCGCCTTTGCCGATAAAGGAGCGGGTGAAGTTGCCTTCGGCGTCGGTGGTGGTCACGAAAGTGGCGTCGGGGTTATGCAGCATCCAAGCGGCGCTGTCTTCGCTCAGGCCACGGGTCAGGCCCAGCAGCATAAACACCATAAAGGCCAGCAGCGCGGCAATACCGCCCAGCAGGGCCGAGCGCAGCCAGTTGAATTTCAGTTCGCGGAGGGCAAGAAACATAGGCAAAGCTCCTTTGAGAGAGGGAAGGGGCGTGACTGACCGTTCGGTCATCTCTTGCTACCTACCGTACGGTAAGGAGGTGGGGGAAGTCAAGCCTGTGCAGTGGTGTGCTGCGCGGCACTGTGCCCAGGGGGATCGCAGGCAGACCGCAAAAACCGCGCCCGGCACGGCTGACCAGGCGCGGCGGAAATGAGGTCAGCTCAGGGGCCGACGTTCAGCGGCGAAGCGGCGTCAATGTGCCCGTCAATGTGTCCCTCGGGGAGGCCGCTCTGAAAGTCGGGCGCGAGCACCCGGCGCACCGTCACGGTTTGGTCCAGCAGCCGGTGGGCCGGGGCGTGCCTGGCCCCACGAGTTGCCCGCGCAGCTGGGCTTCGGGCACCCACTGCGGCGTAGAGGCCAGCGAGGCGTTTCTAAGCGTAACCAGCAGGGGGTGCTCCCACTGCCCGGCCCGGCCCAGTATCCGCGAGGTGCGCGCCAGGGCCGCCACCCGGTTCCGGCGCACCTGCTCATAGACTGCAAAAGCGTGCGGGCCGGGGCTGTAGCGCTGCAACGCCCGCGCCAGCACGGCGGCGTCTTCTATGCCCAGGGCGGCCCCCTGCCCCAGATTGGGGGTCATGGCATGGGCCGCGTCACCGACCAGCGCCAGCGGTCCCCTGACCCAGTGGTGACGGCGCAACTCGTACAGGTCATGGTGAATCAGCCCGGCGTCTGTTTCAGGAAGCGCCAGGGGCAGCGCAAAGTCCGCGAACAGACGGCGCAACAGCGCAGCGCTCCCCGCCGCGTCCCGGTGCTTGCCCGCAGGCGCATTGAGGGTCGCGTAGCCGTACACCCGGCCCTGTCCAGTTGCCACCAACCCTATTCGGCGCCCCGCTCCCCACCACTCTGTAGGGGCCAGCGCCAGCGGCGACTCTGCCACAAAGCGCCAGCAGGTATAGCCACTGTAGACCGGCCCAGCCACGCCAAATCCTTGCTCCCGGACACGCGAATGCAGCCCATCGGCCCCGATGACTGCGGCATAATGCCGCTCCTCGCCGCCGCTCAGCTGCACGCGGACCCCGCCAGCTCCTGCCTCTATATGCAGCCCCTCTAGCGCCACTCCCCACTTCACGGGCAGCCCCGCGGCCAGGGTCCGGTGCAGGTCAGGCCGAAACAGACCCAGGCCGTAGGCGTGCGGGTGCACCTGGGGCAGCGAAACCGTCTGAAGCGCCCTCCCCTGCGGGTCTACGATACGGGCCTGCTCGAACCGCTGTCCCAGCTTCAGCAGGGGCTGTTCCAGGCCCAGGGACGCCAGCAGCTGCACGGCATTCCAGCCCAGCATGATGCCTGCACCGCCCGCAGGCTGCGGGGCACGCTCAATCAGGTCAAACGCCAGACCCACTTGCTGAAGTGCTCGCCCCAGCGTCAGCCCCGCAATCCCGCCGCCTACAATCAGGAGACGCTTTTCTCCCCTCCGCCCGTCCGTGGTTAACGACATGACTCAGGATAACCGATTTTTGAACACGTTCATTTTTAGACCGATTTTGCGAGAGGTCCAATGACCAGCTCACGCCGTCAGCGCGCCAAACAGGACAAGCAGGAGCGGATTTACGCCGCTGCCTGGGAGCTGCTGTGTACTCAGGGCTACGGGGCTACCACTGTTCGCCAGATTGCCGACGCCGCCGGCGTCAGCGTCGGCACGGTGATGGGGTACGGCGGCCACACCGGCGACAAGGGAGGGCTGCTGCGGGCGCTGTTTCGCCGTGCCCTGGCGCAGCGCCTGGCCGGGCCGCAGCCACCCGCGCCGGGCCAAAGCCTGAGCGCCTATCTGGACGGAGTGTTTGCGCCTTTCTGGGAGTTTTACCGCGAGCAGCCAGAGCTCTCAAGCGTGTTTGTGCAGCAGGTGCTGTACGAGCAGTCCGCCGAGGAGCGCCGCGCCGACGCCGAGCAGGTCGCGGCGCTCACCGGGCACCTCGCGGCGCAGCTGGCGGCCCAGCAACGCTCGGGGCAGCTGCGCCGCGACGCCGACCCCGAGCTGCTGGCGCAGATGCTCTTCGCGCTGTATATGGCGG
>JAUNHF010000094.1 GCA_030524065.1 Deinococcus sp. | reverse complement strand
CTTAAGGAAGCGGTGGGCCGCGTGGCTGTGCTGGCCGACAAGAACGCCAACAACCGCGTGGAATTTCTGGTCACAGAAGGCCAGTTGCAGCTGAATGCCGAAGGCGACTATGGCCGCGCCCACGACACCCTCAGTGTGGAGCAAAGTGGCGCCGAGCCGGCCATCAGCCTGGCGTTCAATGCGAAATATGTGCAGGACGCCCTGGGCCCTATTGAGGGTGAAGCGGAGATGCTGTTTGCCGAATCCACCAAACCGGCCATTTTCCGTCCAGCCTCTGGGGGCGGTTATATGGCGGTCTTGGTGGCTTTGCGGGTCTGAGGCGCGGCAGGGTTCCTCTGGGCCGCCTAGGGGCCTTCTGGAGCCAGCATGGGCCATTATGGCGTCGAGTATTGGAGGCCTCTGTACCCGTAGGGGTATGAAGTCTTGTTCAAGTAGGCGGAAGGGCTTCCGCTGCTTGGCATGCCAGAGGGCCTCTATAGTGAACACAGTTGCACTTTCGTTTTAATCCTTCCCTTTTCTCATTTTTAAGGAGCTGAAACCATGAATATCGAAAAAGTCATCGGACGTGAAGTGCTGGATTCGCGCGGCAATCCCACGGTTGAGGCCGAAGTTCACCTGAGCTGTGGTGCCAAGGGCCGCGCCATTGTGCCCAGCGGGGCCAGTACCGGCACCCACGAGGCGCTGGAGTTGCGCGATGGTGGCGACCGCTACCTGGGCAAAGGCGTACAAAACGCCGTCAGGAACGTGAATGAAGCGCTGGGCCCGGCCGTCACCGGTCTGGACGCCGACGCGCAAGCTGAGATTGACGCCGTCATGCTGGCGCTGGACGGAACGCCCAACAAGAGCAAGATGGGCGGCAATGCCATCCTGGCCGTAAGCTTGGCAACAGCGCGCGCTGCGGCCGACGCACTGGACGTGCCGCTGTACCGCTATCTGGGAGGCAGCAATGCCAAGACCCTGCCGGTGCCGATGATGAACGTGATCAACGGCGGTGCCCATGCCGACAACAGCGTGGACTTTCAGGAGTTCATGGTGATGCCAGTTGGCGCTCCCAGCTTCCGTGAAGCGCTGCGTTACGGCGCCGAGACTTTTCACTCGCTGAAAAAAGTGCTGTCGGCCCGTGGCTACAACACCAACGTAGGCGATGAAGGCGGGTTTGCGCCCGATCTGAAGTCCAATGAGGAAGCGCTGGAAGTGCTGCTGGAAGCCATCGAAAAAGCAGGCTACGAACCCGGCAAAGACATCAGAATCGCGCTGGACCCTGCCGTGACCGAGATCTTCAAAGGCGGCCAGTATCACCTGGAGAGCGAAGGCAAGACCCTGAGCACGGCCGACATGATCGACTTCTGGGAAGACTGGGCGGGGCGCTACCCCATCGTCAGCATCGAGGACGCCCTGGCCGAGGACGACTGGGAGGGCTGGGAGCAGCTGACGCAGCGCCTGGGCAGCCGGGTGCAGCTGGTCGGTGACGACCTGTTCGTGACCAACCCGGAGCGGTTGCAGCAGGGCATTGAGCGCGGCGTCGCCAACTCGATTCTGGTCAAGGTGAACCAGATCGGTTCTTTGACCGAAAGCATGGACGCCATTGAGCTGGCCAAGCGCAGCCGCTACACCACTGTGATCAGCCACCGCTCCGGCGAATCGGAAGATGCCTTTATCGCGGACCTGGCCGTGGCAACCAACGCCGGGCAGATCAAGACCGGATCGGCCAGCCGCTCGGACCGCATCGCCAAATACAACCAGCTGCTGCGGATTGAGCACGAACTGGGCGACCGCGCCGTGTACCTGGGCAACCGGGCGTTTAACCAGAAGGGCTAAAGCTCAGGCTCGACCGAGCTCAGGCTTTTCGGGACACCTGTTCAGCACGCCTTGCTGCATGCTGGGCAGGTGCCTTTTTGCCTGCGGCCCCGGGCACTGTCCCCGGGGTGGTGTGCGCGGGCGCCACTTGCGGCTGGCTTACACTGCGCTGAAGCGGTGCTGTTACCCTGATAGGTGTGCCCGCATGGAACGTACCAATGCCAGCGGCACGATAACCAGTAGCGCGATAAACCGAGAAGATTTTTTAAGGAGTTGACATGAAGCACGCTTTTGGAAGAGCCACCAAAATTGTGGCGACGATGGGTCCAGCCAGCCGCAACCCACAGACCCTGCGGAGGATGATTGACGCCGGCATGAATGTGGCGCGGATCAACTTTAGCCACGGTGACCGTGAGGACCACCGCGCCACCGTGGAGCTGATCCGCGAAATCGCTGCTGAGAAGGGCCGCGCCATCGGCATCTTGCAGGATCTTCAGGGGCCCAAAATTCGGGTGGCCCGCTTTGAAGATGAGGCCGGCATTCTGCTGGAACCCGGTGACCTATTCAGCATCACCATGGACGATGTGCCTGGCACCCGCGAACGGGTGGGCACAACCTACAAGCAGCTGGCGCAGGATGTGGCCCCTGGCATGACCCTGCTCCTGGACGACGGCAACCTGACCCTGCAGGTGCTGAACGTGACCGCCAGCGAGGTCCAGACCCGCGTGCTGGTCGGCGGACCGCTGAAAAACAACAAAGGCATCAATGTGCCTGAAGCCGATCTGTCGGTCCCGGCCCTGAGCGAAAAAGACGTGCAGGACCTGGAATTCGGCGCCGAACTGGGCGTGGACTGGGTGGCGCTGAGCTTCGTGCGTTCGCGTGACGACCTGTTGCTGGCCCGCCATTACCTGTCCCGCGCCGGCAGCCGCGCCAAGCTGATGGCCAAGATCGAAAAGCCGCAGGCGGTGGAGCGCTTCGCTGACATCCTCAAGGAAGTGGACGGTGTGATGGTGGCACGCGGCGACCTGGGCGTAGAAATGCGCCCAGAGCAGGTGCCGACCATCCAGAAGGACCTGATCAGCCAGTGCCGCGAGGCGGGCAAGCCGGTGATCACGGCCACCCAGATGCTGGAAAGCATGATCAACGCGCCGCGCCCCACCCGCGCTGAGGCGAGCGACGTAGCAAACGCTATCTACGACGGCACCGACGCCGTGATGCTGAGCGCCGAGTCGGCCGTCGGCCAGTATCCGGTGGAAGCGGTCGCCATGATGGACCGTATCGCCCGCGAGGTGGAGCAGAGCGAGCCCTACCAGGCCTTGCAGCAGCTGTCGGCCCCGATTGCCGAATCGCAGGACGCCATCGCCATGTCGGCGTGCTCTATCGGGGCGCGGCTGGAAGCGGCGGCCATTGTTGCCTTTACCTCGTCGGGTGGGTCATCGGGCCGGATCGCCAAGTACCGTCCGCCGCTGTCTATCCTGGCCCTGACCCCCTATGAGCATGTCCGCAACCAGCAGACGCTGCTGTGGGGCGTGGTGCCGGTGCTGAGCGACGACCCGCAGGACTCGGACGACATGGTCCGCATCGCCGCTGAGGTGCTGGGGCGCAGTGGCCTGGCCGAGTCGGGCGACCGTTTTGTGATCACAGCCGGGGTGCCGTTTGGAGTACGCGGCACCACCAATATGCTGCGTGTAGAAAAGCTTCACTGAGCTTCCACTGGCCCTGGTTTCTGGCGCCCTTATGGCGTGTCTCTTCTCATAAGGCAGCTTATCCACAAGAAAAGAGTTATCCACATGCAAGGTGTGGATAACTCTTTGTGAGGTGCCCCGTTTTCTGAGAAGAAGCAGCAATTTTAGGGCATTTTCAGGCGTCTGAACTTGTCCTTGCCCTTTTGAAGGACCAACCCCTCATCACTTTGCAGTTCGGCCCGCGTCACCCAGCCCTGCGGGTCGGTGTAGGCCTCGCCGCCCACCTTGAGGCCACGGTTGCCGATCAGCTTGCGGGCGGCGCCGTTGCTGGGTTCCAGGCCCGCCAGCACCACCAGCCGCGCCATGCTGACCTGTCCCTCTTCGTTCAGTTCGCCTGCGTCTACGCTTACTTCGGGCAGGTCGTCTGGGACGCCGCCTTTTGCCACGCTGCGGAAGCGCTCCTCGGCGGCGCCCAGGTCGGCGTCTGGGGCCAGCCAGCTCAGCACCTCGCGGGCCAGCTGTCGGTGCGCTTCGACCGGATGCCCGGCCAGCAGCTCGGAGATGCGCTCCTGCGACAGCCCTGTCAACAGGGTGAAGTAGTTCGCCAGCAGGGGGTCGGGCACCTTCATCAGGCCTGCAAAAATGGCGTGTGGCTCGTCGCTGATGCCGATGTAGTTGTCCAGGCTCTTGGACATTTTCTCGGTGCCGTCCAGACCCACCAACAGTGGCAGTGTCATCACCACTTGCGGCTCCTGGCCGTAGTCGCGTTGCAGGGCGCGGCCCACCAGATTGTTGAACAATTGGTCGGTGCCGCCCAGCTCGACATCGGCTTTCAGTGCCACCGAGTCGTAGCCCTGGGTGAGCGGGTAAAGCAGTTCATGCATGGAAATCGGGGTGCCTGCGCTCAGGCGCTTGCTGAAGTCGTCGCGCTCCAGGATGCGGGCCACCGTGTATTTGGCGGTCAGGCCGATGATGTCTTTGTAGCCGAGCTGCTCAAGCCACTCGCCATTGGAGCGGATTTCCAGCACCTCCGGCTCCGAGCGCAGAATCAGGCGACACTGCTCCAGGTAACTTTCTGCGTTGGCGCGGGCTTCTTCGATGGTCAGCGGCGGGCGGGTTTTGCTCTTGCCGGTGGGATCACCGATGGTGGCGGTAAAGTCGCCAATCAGCATGATGACTTTGTGGCCGAGGTCCTGAAACTGCCGCATCTTCCGCAAAATGACGGCGTGGCCCAGGTGCAAATCGGGGCGGGTGGGGTCGGCCCCCAGCTTGACGCGCAGTGGCTGCCCTGTTTCTAGGCTGCGCTGAAGCTTGGCGCGCAGGTCGTCTTCGGAGACCAGGTCCACCACGCCGCGCCTTAGGAGGGCGAGTTGTTCGTTTACGGGAAGGTAAGGGCGAAGTTCGGTCATGGGAAACGTCCTTTCGGGGGGGAACAAAAGGGCGGCGCAACCGAAGGTCACGCCGCTTTGAAGGTGAAATGCCGATGAGCGCCCCACCCTAGCGGCGGGGGAAATAGCTCTGGTTCGGCGCTGTCATGCCACGCAATTTAGCACGCCCGCTAGGATGGACCCATGCTCACCATGTCGCAGCTCCGCGCCCACCTGCCGCGCCCAGGCCGCCTGGAGTGGATCGGCCTGCGGACGGCCCGCCGCCAGCCGGTGCTGGGCGTCTCCGAGGCCGAAATTCACCCGCTGGTGGGCGTGCTGGGCGACCACGGCAAAGTGGCTCCGCCCCGGCTGCGGGCGCTGGGGGGCGAGAAGACACCTGGCAGCGGGCCGGAGCCTGCGCCCTCCTCACCCGTGCGGGCCGAGCGCGGCAAGCGGCAGGTCACGCTGATTCAGGCCGAGCATCTGCCCGTGATTGCGGCGCTGGCCGGGCTGGAGTCGGGTGCCGTGACGCCCGAACTGCTGCGGCGCAACCTGCTGGTCAGTGGCCTGCCCCTGCTGGCCCTCAAAGACCGGCGGTTCTGGGTGGGTGAGGTGCTGCTGGAAGGCACCGGCGAGTGCCACCCCTGCTCGCGGATGGAAGAGAACCTCGGCGCAGGCGGCTACAACGCGGTGCGCGGCCACGGCGGAATTACGGCGCGGGTGATCGCAGGCGGGGTAGTGCAGGTAGGGGACACAGTCCGGCCCTGGGAGTCGGCGCAGCCCTGAAAGGGAGAGGCGGCGTGACGCGGTAGCCTGCGGACAAATAAAGCCCCCGCTATCATGACCTGATGCAAGCTTACACTCCGCCGCCGCCCCCAGAGGGCCGTGCTTCCACTGCGCCGCGTGGAGCCAACCGTTTCTTCGGTTTTACCCGATTGATCGTGGAATTGGGGGTGCTGAGTTCGGCGGCTTTTAGCCTTTCGCTGTTCGTGGCGGCTACTGCACAGGCCTACACCGCTATACGGCACGCCCTAAGCAACCTGGGCGAAGAGGGAACGGTCAAGCACCTGATGATCGCGGCCGTTGAGCAAGCCGATGTGCTGCTCGTGGCAATGGCCCTGCTCATCATCAGCTTTGGAATGCAGGCGCTGTTCGTGGGGCGCATTGCCAACGTTCCTTCCTGGCTACATATTCGGAGCTTTGACGACCTCAAACAGAAGCTGCTCGGCATTGTTGTGGTGGCGTTGGCCGTCAACTTTTTCAGCGTGGCGCTGGAGTGGGAAGGCGGCAATGAGATTTTGGTCTATGGTCTGGCGCTGGCCGCTGTGATGGCCGCAGTCGGTGGCTACAGCATGATTCTTTCCAGGCAGGGCGGCCCGGAACACCCATGACCTTTCAGCCCCGGCTGGATCCCCGCCTGGAAACGGTGCTTTCATTCATCGGCGCGCAGACCCACGCGGATATCGGCACCGACCACGCGGGGTTGCCCATTCGCCTGCTTCAGACCGGGCGGGTAAGGCGCTGCGTCGGCGTAGAGCTGAATGCCAAGCCGCTGGAACTGGCCCGGCGGCAAGTGGCGCGGGCCGGGCTAGAAGGGCAGATAGAGCTGCGCCAGGGTGACGGCCTCGCGCCGTTGGAACCGGGCGAGGTAGGCAGTGTCAGCATGTCTGGGCTGGGCGCAGGCACCATTGCCGGGGTGCTGGAGCGTGGGCGGCAGGCGGGCACGTTGCCGGGCCGCGCCGTAGTGCAGTGCAACGACTCGCCGCTGGCCCTGCGGACCTGGGCGCGGGAGGCCGGTTACTGGCTGGAAGCCGAAACGCTGGTGGAGGGCTACTGGCCTTATCCGGTGCTGGTATTCAGCCGTGCGGGCGGGCCTGACCCCGCATACGACGGCTTGCCGCTGGACGCCGCTCTGCGCTTTGGCCCCCGGCTGCTGCGCGGGCAACATCCTCTGCTGCGCCGCGTGCTGAACGACGCTTACGGGCGCTACGCTCCGGCAGCAGCTCCGGGCCGGCCTGCCCAGCGTGAACTGGACGCGGTGCTGGAGGCGCTGGCGTATCTGGGCTGGACGGTGGAGGAGGCGCGGCAATAAAAAATCCGCTCACTAGGAGCGGTTATTTCTCTACTCTACCCCGGTATGCAGTATTCGTCAAGGCGACTCAG
>JAUNHF010000093.1 GCA_030524065.1 Deinococcus sp. | reverse complement strand
TGAAGCGGGCCCAGGCCCAGGCCACCTACGGCGCTTACCACGACCAGCTGACAGGGCTGTACAACCGCGCCGGCCTGCGGCGGTTCCTGGCGGGTCTGGACAGCCCTGCCAGCGGCACCCTGGCCGTGGTGGAGCTGGACGAATACGCCGCCATCACCACCGCCACCGAAGCCACCGCCATCCACCACCTGCTGATGCAGCTGGCCGCCAGCTTCCGCAGCCTGGCCGCCACCCACCACGGCGAAGCGGCGCGGCTGGGCGACGGCACCTTTGCCCTGTGGCTGCCAGGGCTGTCCATGAAACGTGCGGGGCGAGCCACCGAGCAGGTCACGCAGGGCAGTTTCCGGGTCGGCAAGGCCATGACCGGCCTGACCTTTGCCACCGGGCTGGCCGAAACCGGCAACCAGACACCCGACGCAGCGCTGGGCAACGCCGAAATCGCCGCCCAGTACGCACGGCGCCGGGGCCGGGGCCAGGTCACGCCCTACCACGATGAGCTGCGGGTGCAGCTGGCCGAAACCTTCCGGCTGGAACAGTCGCTGCGCGATTCGGTCAGCAGCGGCCAGCTTAAGCTGCACTATCAGCCCACCTTGCACCTGGGCAACAACCAGATTTCCGGCGCGGAGGCGCTGCTGCGCTGGGAGCGGATCAGCACCCGGCTCTCGCCGCACGAACTGCTGGAACTGGCCGCCCGGCTGCGCCTGCTGCAACCGCTCAGCGACTGGGTAATGCGCGAAGCCATGCAGCAGCAGCGGGCCTGGAATGCGCTGTGGCCTGAGCTGCGCGTGGGCATCAACGTGAGCCTGGAAGAACTGCGTCAGCCGGGCGCGCTGGGGGCGCTGTGGCCGCTGCTTGAGCAGTTGCAGGAGCAGGGCAGCCCGCTGCCCAACATCGAAATCAGCGCGTCCAGCATGGTGGATTTCCGCCAGCAAGACGCCGGGGTACTGCGCCAGCTGCACGGCGCCGGCGCCGCGCTGTGGCTGGACCACTTCGGGGAAGGCGTGATGAGCCTGACCTCGCTGACCGAGTTCCCGCTGACTGGCCTGAAGCTGCACCCGCAGATGATCAGCGGCCTGGAACGCGGCGGACGCAGCCCCGACCTGGTGGCCGCCACCCTGGACATGGCGGGCCGGCTGGGCCTTCAGGTGACGGCGGTGGGGGTGGAGACCCCCGGCCAGCTGGACACCCTCAGGGACTTGGGCTGCCATCAGGCGCAGGGCTACGCCATCTCGCCGCCGCTGACCGCCACCGCCCTGAGCGACTGGCTGCGGGAGCACCAACCTGCTGCCCTGCCGCAGGACGCAGCAGCGCCCAGCCCGGATCAGGCCTAAGCAACCGGGGCCTGAGGCCCACCCAGAGCGTGGCGCCGGCCGCGTGGGTGGGCTGAGCCGGAGAGTGGGCAACGGCATGCTCTAGACTGACCGCCATGCTGATTTACGGACGTAACCCGGTCACCGAGGCCCTCAAGGAAGGGCGCGTAGAGGAAGTGCTGCTGGCAAACGGGGTGGAAGACGCCTTTGCCCGCCACCTGCGCGACCTGGCAGAGCAGGCTGGGGTGCGGGTGCGCCAAGCCCCCCGCATTGAGCTGGACCAGCTGGCCGGCACCACGGCCCACCAGGGCGTGGTGGCCGAGGCCGAGGAACTCAGCTGGAGCGGCCCTCAGGCCATCTGGGACCTGGCCGAAAGCCGCAGTGAAGCGCCGCTGCTGGTGTTGCTGGACGGCATCACCGACCCGCGCAACTTCGGGGCCATCGTGCGCTCGGCCGAGGTGCTGGGCGCCCACGGCGTGGTGGTAGAAGAGCGCCGCAGCGCCCCCCTGAGCGCCGTGGTCGCCAAGACGGCGGCGGGCGCAACCGCGTACCTGCCGCTGGTGCAGGTGAAAAATCTGCCCCGCTTCATTGAAGAACTCAAGGAGCGCAACATCTGGGTGTACGGCGCTGCCGGCGAGGCCGCCCAGCCGCTGGAACGCACCGACCTGAGCGGGCCGGTGGCACTGGTGATTGGCTCGGAGGGCGACGGCCTGCGCCGGCTGGTGCGCGAGCGCTGTGACGGCCTGGTGAGTATTCCGGTGCGGGGGCAGGTGCAGAGCCTCAACGCCAGCGTGGCCGCCGGCATCCTAATCTATGAAGCGGCCCGCCGCCGCTAAGGCAGAGACGGGGTGACCGGTGTGCTGCGCTGCCGGCGGACAGAGAGGAGCAAGCAGGGCGGGCACCCCCAGCCACCATCGTTACGGGCAATTACTGCTCTCAGACGGGACGCACCCTACACACAGGCCAGCAGCACGCCACTGCGGTCGCGCAGCTCCAGGCGTGGGCGGCGCTCATCCGACATCCAGCGCAGCACCTGCAACAGGTCATCAGCCTGAAACACCACTTCGCGGCTGCCACCTTCCGGCCACACCACCTGATAGCGGCAGTGTTCGGTGGGCGGCTCCCAGGCACTGCCCGCGTCTTCCTTGACAAATGCTCGCGACATTTCTTCAGGCTAGCGTGCCAGCCGGGGTCCGGCATGAAGGAAGAGGCCACCGCAGCTTTACCCTTACCCCGCTTCTCTCCGCCCGCGCAGAGCGGGGTCAGCCCCCAGCCAGCTTACGGATCAGACATGCTGCGCTTGGGCACCAGCCGCAGCTGCGCCCCGTACTCCTGGCCGCCGCGCAGGTAGCGCAGGGTGACGGTCTCCCCCACCCTGAAGCGTTGCAACTCGCGCACGACTTCGCCAGCGTTGCGGGTGCGCACCCCCTGCACGCTGATGATGATGTCTCCGAAGGCCAGCAGCTGCCCGGTCTTGTCGTCGCGCCGCGCGCCCTGCAACCCGGCCTTCTCGGCGGGGCTGCCACGCACCACCCGCGATACCACGCCGCCAGGCACCTCGGTCAGCCCGTCGTGGTACAGGTCAAACACCAGGCCGACCACGCCACGGTCTTTTTGCTGGCCGTCCTTGAGGGCCGTGATCAGGGCGTTGCCTTCTACCGTAGGCACCGCGTAAGAAGTTTCGGTGGTGCCGGCTTCGTTCACACGGATGTAGCTGACCACCCCGATCACTTGCCCCAGCCCGTTGATGATGGGGCCGCCACTGTCGCCGGGGGCCAGCCGGGCGTCCATCTCCAGGGTGCCCTGCGGGAAATCGGCCCGGCCCGAAGCCGCTTCCAGCCGCAGCAGCCGGCCTTCACGCGGCTGGAGGAAATCGCCGCCGCTGTTGCCGATCGCCAGCACCGCTTCGCCCACCTGCGGCGGCCGGGGCGAAAGATTCAGGTAGGGAAAGGGGCCTTTGGCGTCCACTTGCAGCAGCGCCACGTCGGCGGCAGCATCAAACGCCACCAGCCGCGCCGGGTAACGCTGGCCGCTCAGGGTCTGCACCTGAAACAGCCGGCCCTCGCTCACCACATGGTAAGCGGTCAGCAGCTGGCCGCCCGGCGAGATAAAAAAGCCGGTGCCCAGCCCCATTGCCATAGAGCCGGGGTCAAGGCTGCCCAGCCGCACCACCGCCGCGCGCGAGCGCTGAAACAGCTTGAGGGTTTCCTCCGGCAGCGTGGGCAGCGGCACCGCCGCCTGGCTCTTCGCCGGTGACTGCGGGCCAGAAGGCGGGCCTCCCGGCGCGGTATTGGGCGCCGCCCGGCCACCCAGCTCACCCGGAGTGCCCTGACTGCCTAGCGTACCCAGGCTGCCCAGAGTACCCAGCCCCGCCATGCCGCTGCCAGGCGCCGGCAGCACATAGGCCAGCAGCGCCAGCAACAGCAGGGCCGGAAGGCGGAACCAAGGCAGCGGACTCACAGGGTTCAGTGTAGCGGCCCCGGCCCTGTCCCCGGCAGCCTGACGAACAATCCCTCAAGTTGCCTCAGCGCCGCTTGCCCGCCCCTATGGCAGAACAGCTGACGCCGTGGAGTAGGCTGGGGCCCGATGTCTGCCGCCCCTGACCCTGCCATGGACGCCCCCGCTTTCTCGCTGCGCCTGCTCAGCCCAGCCCAGTGGGGGCTGCTGGCGGTCACATTCCTGATGTGGGCAGGCTTTTTCCTGATTATTCCGCTGGTCACGGTGCATTTCGTGGGTGGGCTGGGCTGGGCCGCCGGGGCGGTGGGCCTGGTCCTGGGCGTGCGGCAGCTGGCGCAGCAGGGCCTGACCGTGCTGGGGGGTGCCTGGGCCGACCGGGTGGGGCCCCGGCAACTGATCCTGTGGGGCTGCTTGCTGCGGGCCGCAGGCTTTGCGGGCATGGCCTTTTCGGAGACTTTCACGGCGCTGCTGCTGTCCAGTTTGGTGGCCGGCGTGGGGGGTGCCCTGTTTGACGCTCCTAAGAGTTCCGCGCTGACGGCCCTTACCCGCCCCGAGTACCGCCCGCAGCTGTTCAGCCTGCTGAGCGTGGCCGGCAACCTGGGCATGGTGCTGGGGCCGCTGCTGGGGGCCAGCATGATCGGGCTGGGGTTCACGGCCGCCGCGCTGATCAGTGCCGGCACCTACGTGCTGTGCTGGCTGATCCTGCGCCTGACCCTACCGGACGTACGCCCCGCGCAGGAAGGCGGTGGGGGCATGGGCGGCCTGCGCCGCGCCGTGCAGGACCGCCGCTTTGTAAAGTTCACCCTGGCGCTGATCGGCTACTTTCTGCTCAGCACGCAGCTGAACGTGGCGGTGACGCTCAAAGCAGTGGCCCTGGCCGGCCCCAGCGCAACCGGGCCGCTGTACGCACTCAACGCCGGTCTGGCGGTGGCGTTGCAATACCCGCTGCTGCGCTGGGCATCTGGACGCTTCCGCACCCGCACTGTCCTGACTGCCGCCGTGTCGCTGGTGGCCGTATCGCTGGGGCTGATGGGCTTCGCGGACACCTTTCCCCTGCTGCTGGCCTGCACCGCGCTGTACTCGCTGGGCACCATGCTGGTCTTTCCCACCCAGCAAACTCTGGTCTCGCGGCTGGCCCCGCCCGAACTGCTGGGCAGCTATTTTGGCTTTAGCGCAATCAGCCTGGGGGTGGGCGGCGCACTGGGCAATGTGCTGGGCGGCAGCCTGGTGGACTACGGCGCGGCGCTGGGCTGGCCCGAACTGCCCTGGCTGCTGCTGATGGTGGCCGGCTTCCTGACGGTCGCTGCGCTGCGCTGGGCGCTGAGAGAAGTGCCCCAGGCCGTGCCCACCCCAGGCCAGGGCTAAACGGGCCGGGGCCAAACGGGGCCGAAGCCAGTGGTTATTCGGCCTTCGCCCAGGGCCGGCGGGCCAGACTCTGGCGGCGCAGCGACTGCACGCCCGCTTCCAGCGTGAGGTCGCGGCCCTGGGCGAGGGCCCGCAGCACCGCCTCGCCACCCTGCACGCTCAGGTCCGGCCTGACCTGCACGGGATAGGCCTGACCACCGGGCTTGGAATAGTGCAGCACGGTCATTTGCAGGGCCGCGCCACCCGTCAGCGGAAAGACGCGGGTGGCGGTGTTGCCCACACCTGAGGTTGGAACGCCAACCACCGTGCCGGCCCCCGAGCGCTGCACCTCGTAGGCGAAGAACTCGGCGCACGACGCGCTGCCTTCATCCACCAGCACCGTCAGCGGCCCCCGCCACAGCTGCGGGCTGGCAATGCGCCCAACTGAGGCGCCATCGTCCCAGCGGCGGCCCCCCGCCACCCGCGTGACCGATGTTCGCCCAGCGCTGTGGGCCACCCGGCTGAACTCCGGCACAAAGGCGCTGGCCGCCAGGTCGCACTCTAGCAGGCTGCCCCCCGCGTTGCCGCGCAGGTCCACCACAATGCCGCCTGCCCCGCCGCTGCGCGCCTGGCGCACCTGATCATGCACGCGGGTCGCCACCTCGCCCGCCGACAGGAATGTGGGAATGCGGATCACAGCCGTGCGCCCCTGGCCCGTGGCCGGCGCCTCCACCCAGCTCAGGCGTGGGGGGTCGGCGGCGGCGGTGCGCGCGGCCGTCAGCTGCACGCTCAGGCGCTGGCCCAGGCGCTCCAGCACCAGCGTGGTGGGCTTGCCGGCCTCGCGGGCGTCGGTCAGGTCGCTGTAGCGGTAGGCTTGGCCCCCCAGCTGCCGCAGCACATCGCCCCGGCGCAGCCCCGCCTGGTCTGCTGCGCTGCCCGGCACCACCTCGGTAATCAGGCGGCGCTCGCCGTCCAGCTCGGCCAGCTTGAACCCAAACTGAAGCCGCTGCCCGCCCAGTGCACTGCTCACAAAATCCTGGTACTCGTCCGGCCACTGCAAAAAGGTGTGCGGGTCGCCCAGCGCGGTCAGCTGCGCCTCAATCACCGGATAGGCGGTCTCGGCGGGGCAGCGGAGGCCCTGGCCCTGGCAGACCGCCAGCAGCCGGTCGCGGTACTCCTGCACCAGCGCGGCGCGGTCCACCGCCGCGAGCCCGGCGTAGTCCGCTTGCAGCCGCCCCGCCACCTCCTCAAAGGCCTGCTGGGCCGGCGAGCTTGCCGTCAGGGCCGCAGAAGGCGTGACCTGGGCGGCAGGCGCAGCCACCGCGCTGGGCGGCCGCGCCGGAATGGTTGGGGCCGCGCCCGCCCCCCCAGACCAGGCAGCCAACGCAGTCAGCAGGGGCAGAACATGGTGGCGGAAACGGCCCTTCATCAGCGCAGTATGGCGCAGCCAGCTGAGACCAAATGAAGCGGCCATCGCCCCGGAACAGCGGACTACACAGCTTCTTCTCAGGGTGCCTTCATGAGAGAACACACTCCCCGAGAACTGTCAAGAATGCGAACAGTTGAATACACCTATAAGCCTGTCCGGCAGGGGGCTGAAGCCCATGAGGCGCAGGTTCAATAAGGGCTAGCCCCCAGTACAGGAGGAATCATGAGTCGTGCCCATCCCCCACTCTCTCCGCTGCTCCCTCGGCAGACCACCACTCGCCGCCCCCACCGGCGCACCCTGCGCCAGCCGCTGACCAGAAACCCCGCCCGGTGGTGCCAATCGGCAGGTTGGCCGTGGTGGGCTTTTTGTTTCTGAACATCGCGTTTATGTGGATGCTGGCCTTGGGCGTGCAGCAAGGCAGGGCCTGAGGACCGGGCGCGCCGCTCCACGGCTGGAACACCGCAGCCTGAGCATCTACGA
>JAUNHF010000092.1 GCA_030524065.1 Deinococcus sp. | reverse complement strand
CAGATCGGCGTTGCGCGTGCCCTGCCGCTCCTGCATGCGCCCACGGGCCGCCAGCACCCGCGCCCGCACCTGCGCGGTGCTTTCGCCCTGGGGAGCGCGGGTCAGCTCGTCTACCGTCAGGCGGGGCACCTGCACGGTCAGGTCAATGCGGTCCAGCAGCGGGCCACTGAGGCGGGCCTGATAGCGGGTGCGCTGCGCCGGCGTGCAGGTACAGGGCCGCTCCGGGTCGCCGAGGTGACCACAGGGGCAGGGGTTCATCGCGGCGATCAGCTGAAAGCGGGCCGGATACTCCACACTGGCGCGGGCCCGCGAAATGGTCACGCGGCCATCTTCCAGCGGCTGGCGCAGGGTTTCCAGGGCTTTACGCGAGAACTCCGGGAACTCATCCAGAAACAGCAGGCCCCGGTGCGCCAAGCTCACCTCGCCGGGCTTGGGAATGCTGCCGCCGCCAATCAGCCCAGCGTCGGAAACGGTGTGGTGCGGATGGCGGTAGGGCGCGGCCCCCAGCAGGCTGCCACGGGTCAGCAGGCCGGCCGCCGAGTGGATGCGGGTCACTTCCAGCGCCTCGGCGCGGGTCAGCGGAGGCAGCAGCCCGGCGGCGCGGCGGGCCAACATCGTCTTGCCGCTGCCGGGACTGCCCACCATCAAGAGGTTGTGCCCCCCGGCCACTGCAATTTCCAGCGCCCGCTTGGCGGCGGTCTGGCCCTTAACATCGGCCAGCTCGGGGGCGGCCGGCGGGCCGCTTTCCGGCTGGGGTGGCTCGGTCAGCGGCAACGGAGCCTGGCCGCCGAGGTGCTGCACGGCGTCCAGCAGTGTCGCGGCGCCATACACCGGCACCTCAATCAGGGCGGCTTCGGCGGCGCTGCCCGCAGGCACCAGGGCGGGCAATTCCAGCTCGGCGGCCAGCAAAGCCAGGTTGACGGCTCCGGCCACTGGGCGCAGCGACCCGTCCAGCGCCAGTTCACCGGCGCAGATAACTTTGCGCAGCGAGGCCAACGGCAGCTGCTCCTGCGCGGCCAGCACCCCCAGCGCGATGGGCAAGTCGTACAGCGGACCCTCTTTGCGCAGGTCGGCGGGTGCCAGGTTCACGGTGATGCGCGCGGCTGGAAAGGGCAGGCCCGAGTTGCGAATGGCTGCGCGCACCCGCTCCCGCGCCTCGCTCACCGCCTGGTCAGGCAAACCCACCACCATAAAGGACGGCAGGCCCGGCGAAACGTCCACTTCCACTTCGACCGGCACCGCGTCCACCCCGACCAGCGCGGCGCTGCGGACACGGGCTAGCAACGGAAACCTCGGCAGGTAGGGGTCATGCCCGCCAGACTAGAGCATCTGGCAGCTGGAGCGCGGAACAGCGGGGGCAGACTGCTGGGCGAGAAAAAGTCAGGCGCAGAGACTCAGGCGCGGTGCGGCGTGGACACGGCGGCGGGGGCGGAAGCCGGCGCATCGGGGGCGGGCAGCTCAGTGCTTCCCTCGGCCGGGGTCCGGACCACCGGAGCCACCGCCAGGTCGGAGGCGCGCAGGGGAGCGGCCGCCGGAGCCGGCGCAGTCACCGGCGCGGCAGGGGTCACGGCGCCCGGCGCCGCCGCATAGACCACCTGCTGCTCAGGCATGGGCTGCGCGGCGGCCTGGGGCGCAGCTGCCTGGGGTTGGGCGGCAGTCTGGCCGCCGCCCTGCGCCGGGGCGTCTTTGAGGCTCAGTTCCAGCTCATCTTTGAGGCCCTGCGTGCCGCGCCGGAATTCGCGGATGCCTTTGCCCAGGCTCTTGCCCAGTTCAGGCAGCCGGGTGGGGCCAAACAGAACCAGCGCCACCACCAAAATAAACAGAATTTCCATCGGACCGAGGTTCATATTTGCCAGTCTAGAGCCTGAATGTTCAGTGGTTGTAAGGGAGAAGCGGCCCGGGCAGGCGGCTACACTGCGGACATGACTCTGGACTCTGCGGGAGTGGACGCTGTGGTGGTCGGCGCGGGCCCCAACGGCCTGAGCGCGGCTGTGACCCTGGCCCGCGCCGGGCTGAAAGTGCGGCTGCTAGAAGCCCACAGCCAGCCCGGCGGCGGCCTGAGCAGCAGCGACTGGCAAGGCTTTACCTTCGATACCGGCAGCGCCATTCATCCGCTGGGCTACGCTTCGCCGGCTTGGCAGGAGTGGCCGCTGCACGCCTTTGGGCTGGACTGGGTCCACTCGCCGGCCCCTTACGCGCACCTGTGGTGGGACGGCCGGGCGCTCCCGCTGCCGCAGCATCTGGACGCGGCGGCGCAGGTGTTGGGGCCAGACGGTGAGCGCTGGCGTGGGCTGTTTGGGCCGCTGGTGGCCGCGCAGGGTCAGCTGCTGGAAGATACCCTGCGCCCCTTGCTGCGCCTGCCGCGACACCCGCTCACCCTGGCCCGCTTTGGGGTGCCGGCGCTGCTGCCGGCCCCCCTGACCGCCGGACTGCTGTTCCGGACCCCAGGGGCGCGGGCGCTGTGGGCGGGTCTGGCCGCACATGTCAACCTGCCGATGACCACGCCGGGTGTGGGCGCAGCGGCGCTGATGCTGGGCACGGCCGCCCACGCTGGGGGCTGGCCCTTTCCGCGTGGCGGAGCGCAGGCGCTGACCGGAGCACTGACCGAGTATTTCCGCTGGCTGGGCGGCGAAGTGCAGCTGAACACCCGCGTGCAGTCGTGGGCCGACCTGCCGCCTGCGCGGGCCGTACTGGTGGATTCCAGCCCCGCCGTGGCCCGCCGGCTGCTGCGCCGCTCCACGCCCGGCTACGACGCCTGGCTGGCACGCTTTCGCTACGGCCTGGGCGCGGTCAAGGTGGATTATGCCCTCAGCGGGCCGGTGCCGTGGCTGGATCCGGCAGCGGCGCAGGCGGCCACCCTGCACATCGGCGGGGGGCTGGAAGAAATTGAGCAGGCCGAGCGCGGGGCCGCACAGGGGAAGTTGCCGCAGTGGCCCTACCTGCTGGCCGCGCAGCACACCCTGTTTGACCCCAGCCGCGCCCCCCAGGGCGGGCACACCTTCTGGGTGTACGCACACGTGCCGGCCGGTACAGGCGCCGAGTACGCTGACACCATCGAGGCCGCGCTGGAAAGGCTGGCCCCTGGCTTCCGTGCCCGTATCCTGCACCGCCGCGTGACCACCCCGGCTGGGCTCCAAGCGTTTAGCCCGGTGTTCGGCGGAGGCGATGTGAACGGAGGCCGCTTTGACCTGGCCGGCCTGCTGGCCCGCCCGGTGCCCACGCCCACCCCCTACCGCACGCCCGACCCGCAGGTGTACCTGTGCAGTTCGGCCACCCCGCCGGGAGGCGGCGTCCACGGCATGTGCGGGTATCACGCGGCGCAGGCGGTACTTCACGACCTGTTCGGTGAGAACCGGCCTGCAGAGCGTGATTCTGCCCCGGCAGCCGGGCCGTAGGAGCAAAGGGGCTGGGCCGCAGGCGAGGCAGCCTTAGAGCTGGTCTTTTAGGCCGGTAGAAATCTTGAAGCGCACCTTTTTCCCGGCGGGAATGGTGATGCGCTCGGTGGTGCCGGGGCGCACGCCCTGGCGCTGGGCCGTGTGAGAAATGCTGAAGGTGCCCAGGTTGGGCAGGCCCACCGTGCGGCCCTGCTTGAGTGCGCCGACCATCAGGCCAACAGCCGCAGCGACCACGTCGCCCGCCTGCTTGCGCGACAGACCGGTTTGCTCACTGATGCGGGCGGCCAGCTCTGCTTTTGCAACTTTTTCCTTGTTCATAACTTCCTCCAACACAAGCCAGGCCACGCCCCCTTGGCCTAGGAGCTTTCGTGCTGCACCTCTTTGGGTCAGCCTTCATGTGGACTTGAGCGGACGTTAGCACAAATGCGCAAAAAGTTACAGTCTGCTGACCCGGCAGCCGCCTTTGGGAGAGAGAACAGGCACCA
Organism: Deinococcus sp.; assembly: GCA_030524065.1. GTDB lineage: Bacteria > Deinococcota > Deinococci > Deinococcales > Deinococcaceae > Deinococcus. Next base: position 3,183 of record JAUNHF010000092.1, on the reverse strand, counting down.
TTCAGGCAGCCAGAAGTTCGGTGCAGCCGAGCCTTTTAGCGGTTGGACGTATCCGGATCGGGGACCGGCGGCAAAGAGATCAGGCGGGTGCGGCCAGTCAAACCGTCAAAGGTCCACAGCCGCCCCAGCAGCGGCTCGCCCACGCCGCCCAGCACCTTGAGGGCTTCCAGGGCCATCATCTGCCCCACCAGCGCCGGCACGGGCCCCAGCACTCCCGCTTCGTCGCAGCTGTCGGCGGGCGCCGCTTCTTCCGGCGGGAAAAGGTCGTGCAGCCGCCGTCCGCCCGCAAATACGGTGACCATGCCAGACGTGCCGCTCGCCGCGCCCCACACGCAGGGCACGCCCGCCTGCTGCGCCGCTGCGGCCAAAGCGTAGCGGGCTGGCAGGTTGTCGGTGGCGTCCACCGCCAGGGTGACGCCCGCCAGCAGCTGCGCGGCGTTGTCTGCGCTCAGGGCCGGCGCCACTTCTGGGTGCACAAAGGGATTAATGGCCTGCGCCTGGGCGGCCGCCAGCTCCGCCTTGGAGCGGCCCACGTCTGCGGAGCGGAACAGCAGCTGGCGGTGCAGGTTGCTCACATCCACCGTATCGTGGTCAGAGATGCGCAGCCCGCCCACGCCGGCTCCGGCCAGCGCCGCCGCCACCGCGCAGCCCAGCCCCCCGGCGCCCACCAGCAGCACCCGCGCCGCTGCCAGTTGCTCCTGCGCCCCAGCCGCGTGCCACTCGGGCACCAGCAACGGACGGCTGTAGCGGCGCAGCTCGGCGCGGGAAAGGCGGGGAGCAGCCGGAGAGTGACCAGAAGAGACGGACATACCGCCAGTGTAGGGAGTGCGGGCAGGCGTCTACCGTGAACCGCATCCAAGCGCAGTGGCCAGCCTGCGCCCCTGGGCACGCCGTCGGCCAGCCTGTGCCGGCACACCCGCGTTACACTGCCCCCATGTGGCTGCCCGTTTCCCTGCTGTCGTTCCTGCTGGGTTCACTGGTGGCCGGCATTCTCTATTCGCGCTGGCGTGGGCAAGATATCCGGGGCGCCGACCTGCCCGGCGGCAGCGGCTCCTGGCGGCAGTACGGCCCGGCGGTGGGGGTCAGCGTTGCCCTGTTCGACGGCCTCAAAGGCGCGCTGGCGGTGGCCCTGGCCCAGTGGCTGCTGCCACAGCACCCGTCTCTGGGCGCGGCCCTGGCAACTTTTTTTGTGGTGCTGGGGCACTGCTATCCCCCACTGTTCGGCTGGCGGGGCGGCGGCGGCATTGCCACCCTGATCGGCGCCCTGGCGGTGGCGGCCCCGCAGGCGCTGGCCGGCACCCTGCTGGCGGCGGCCGTGTTTATGCCGCTGTACAAGCTGCTGCTTCAGCGTTATATCCACCTGAACGTGGTCCCGGTGACGGCCGGGGTGGTGGTGCCCGCGCTGCTGTGGCTGGCCTGGGAGCGCGGCGGCTTCTGGGCGGCGCTGCTGGGTTCGCTGGTCATGGGGGTGCGGGCTGCCCACATGTTGCTGCAAGGCCGGCAGCGGGAACTGGATCAGTCTGGAGCAGACCACCTGTGAGCCGTCTTACACGCCGCCTATGGCTGGCCGGCTGGCTGACACTGACCGGGGCGGCGCAGGGACAAGGTCTGCTGAGCCAAGGTCTGCTGGGTCAAAGTGTGCTGGATCAGGGCACGCCGGGCCAAAGTGCTTGGAGTCAGAGTTGGGGCCAGGCCGCATGGGATCAGGCGGTGCCGGCGCAGGCAGCACCCCAGGGCACCGTGCCCGCCGCAGCCTCCCTGCCGGAACAGTCGGACGCAGCCCTCGCCAGCGAGGTCACGTTGCAGGGCCGCGAGCTGAATGGCCTGCGCCGCGGCGAGGTGGTCTGGTCACACTTCTTCGCGCCCGAACTGGGCGGCCTGCGTGGACCGCTGCGCCAGGGCGACGTGACCTACCTGGGCGTAGGACCGGCCGTGCTCGCCTACGATGGAGCGGGCCGCGTGCTGGCACGCTACGACCTGTCTGCCCCGGTGCTCACGCTGGACGGCAGCGGCGGATTGATCCGGGCCACGGTGTCGGGCGGCGACTACCGCGAAACATTTACCCTGATCTCTCCCGAAAACGGGGGCGGCACTCAGGAGCGGGTGGTCTTTGCGCCGCAGCCGGACGTGACCCTTTGGGCGGTGCAGGCGGCCGATCTGGTGCCCGCTGAGCAGGTCGCCCAGCGCTGGGCCAGCGATCCCACCAACCCCTTCCTGGGCCTGCGGGCCGCCGAGCAGGCCCGCGCCGCCGGGCAAGCCGGGCAGGCAGCGGCGGACCTCAAGCGCCTGATGGCCGCCGCGCAGCCGTTCCCGGTCTGGGTCAAGCTGGCCGCCCGGCTGGACGCGGCCGGCTACCCAGAGCAGGCCGACCAGGCGCTGGAACTGGCCCGGCTGGACGCCGCGCAGCGCGGCTACGACCCGGCCATTCGGGTGAGCCGCGGGGCCATGCTTGCCTACGGGCATCCCACCGGCTACACCGAAACCCTGCTGGCCCAGGGCCGGCTCAACCGCGCCGAGGTCTGGCTGCGGCACCTGCGGACCCTGCACCCACGCGCTCAGGGCGGCGAGGCGCTCTACCTGCGCTACGCCGAGCTGCTTGAAAGCCAGGACCGCGCCGGTGAGGCCAGCGAGTGGCGCAGTTTCGCCGCTTCACTGCGCCAGCAAACCCTGTACCACCAGGGGCCGCAGGGCCTGACGCGGCTGCGGGATGCCAGCGGACTGCTGTCTCTGGCGCTGGGCCTGAGCCTGCTGCTGGCGGCGCTGTCCATTACCCGGCGGGGACGCGCGGCGCACCGGGCAGCCCTGGCTTCTTCTGGTGGGCCCGGCGCCCCCCGCTACACCACCCGGCTCCGCTACCCTCTCAGCTCCGCGGGCCCCGGCGAGCGGCTGGTGCTGCTGGGCCTGAGCGCCGCCCTGACCCTCAGCCTCAGCGGTGGGCTGTGGGCCAGCCGCACGGCGCAGCTGCTCAATGCGCCCGCGCTGAACACCGGCACCTACGGGGGCGCCTGGGCCGAGACCGGCCTGGCCCGCCTGCCGCTGGGCAGCAGCCCCGAAGCCGCGCTGCTGCGGGGCCTCAGCACGCAGCTTATGGGTGACCTTTCAGCGGCGCGGGTCAGCTATCAGGCGGCCCAGGGCCTCTCCTGCGCCAGCAACAATCTGGGCGCCATCGCGGCCCTGCGCGGC
>JAUNHF010000091.1 GCA_030524065.1 Deinococcus sp. | reverse complement strand
CCCATGCTGTGCCCGTGCGCGCCCGCGTCATGAATGACCACCACGTCGCCCCGCTCCATCACCGGCAGGTCACGGTCAATGGCGAACTTGTCGTTGTTCTCGCACAGCGAGCCGGTCACGTCCACCAGCTGCGTTGGTGTGCCCTCGCCCTTGTTCAGCACGGTGATGTGGTGGTAGCTGCCGTACATGGCCGGGCGCATCAGGTTCGCCATGCAGGCGTCCAGGCCCACGTAGTCCTTGTACTTGTGGGTCACGTGGCGCACCTGCGACACCAGGTAGCCGTAAGGCCCGGTCATCACCCGGCCACACTCAAAGCTCAGGCGCAGGCCGTCCAGTCCCGCTGGGCGGATGATGCTGTCATACAGCGCCCGGATGCCGTCCGACACTTCCTGATAGCTCATGGCCTGCTGCTCTGGGCGGTAAGGAATACCAATACCGCCGCCCAGGTTCACGAACTCCAGTTCGATGCCCAGCTCATCCTTGAGGCGCACGGCCAGCGTGAACAGCATCCGCGCCGTCTCGATGATAAAGGCCGGGTCCAGCTCGTTGCTGGCGACCATCGTGTGCAGGGCGAAGCGACGTACACCCCCCGCCTGGGCAGCGCGGTAGGCGTCCAGCAGCTGTCCAGAGGTCACGCCGTACTTGGCCTCTACCGGATTGCCGATAATCGCGTTGCCGGTGCGCTCCGGACCGGGGTTGTAGCGAAACGACAGCAGCTCCGGCAGCGTGCCGCCCAGCGCCTCTTCCAGCGCGGCGATGTGAGTGATGTCGTCCAGGTTGATGACGGCGCCCAGTTCGTAGGCGCGGCGGAACTCCTCCGGCGGGGTGTCGTTGGAGGTGAACATGATGCTTTCGCCGGTGATGCCCACGCGCTCGCTCAACTCCAGCTCGGCCAGCGAGGAGCAGTCGGCCCCGCAGCCCTCTTCGGCCAGAATTTTCAGCAGCGCGGGCGTGGGCGCCGCCTTGACCGCGTAGTAATTGCGAAAGCCCGGTGCCCAGGCGAACGCCTCTCTGAAGGCGCGGGCATTCTCGCGGATGCCGCGCTCGTCGTACAGGTGAAAGGGCGTGGGCAGCTCGTGGGCCAGTTCGGTGAGGCGCTGTTCGGTGGTGGGCAAAGTCTTGGTCATGTGGGGTTCCTTATCGGTGCAAGAGTCGCTGTAAGAGGTGGTATAAGGGTGGACAGGTGGGGGGCAGAGGTCAGCCGCCTGCTTTTCAGTTTCCTGGCAGCCGCAGCCGCTCGCGGACGCTTCTCACCGCCGCTTCGATGTTCTCGCGGTGCCCGAAGGCCGAAAAGCGCACGTAGCCCTCCCCCGCCGAGCCAAAGCCCGCGCCGGGGGTCACCACGACCTGCGCCTCACGCAGCAACTGGTCAAAAAAGTCCCAGCTGCCCAGCGGCTCTCCGTCCGGGCCAGTGGGCGTCTTCACCCAGAGATAGGGCGCGTTGTCGCCGCCGGTCACGTCCAATCCCAGGTCACGCAGCGCCGAGCGAATGATGCGGGCATTTTCCATGTAGTAGGCGACCAGGGCGCGGCTCTCGGCCTGCCCCGCTTGGCTCAGCGCAGCCACGCCACCCGACTGGGCAATGTTGCTGGCCCCATTGAAAAAGGTGCTCTGACGGCGGTTCCACATGCGGTTCAGTTCGCCTTGCTCGCTGTCTTCGGTACGTAGGGCGGAGGGCACCACCGCCCAGCCCAGGCGCACCCCCGTAAAGCCGGAAAACTTGCTGAACGAGGTCAGCTCGATGGCGCATTCTCTGGCACCCTCAATCTCGTAGATGGAACGCGGCAGCTCGGGGTCCGCGATGAACTCGGCGTAGGCGGCGTCAAAGACAATCACGGCCCGGTGCTCGCGGGCGTAGTCCACCCACGCCTGCAACTGCTCGCGGGTCGCCACCGCTCCGGTGGGGTTGTTGGGGCTGCACAGGTACACCACGTCCAGCTGCTCACCCTGCCCGTCATCAGGCGGCGCGGCGAACCAGCCGTTGTCCGGGTTGCCTTCCAGCAGCCGCAGGCCCGCGTAAGCACCTGCTGCGGCGTCGTACTCGCCGGTGCGGCCCGCCACCACGTTGCTGTCCACGTACACCGGGTAGGCCGGGTTCTGAATCGCCATCACGCTGCCCTGCGCGAACAGGTTCTGGATGTTAGCGGCGTCGGCCTTGGCACCGTCGCTCACAAAAATCTCGCCGGGGTCCAGCGTCACGCCGCGCTGCGCGTAGTAGGCGACCAGGGCTTCACGCAGCTCTGCTTCGCCCTGCTCGTCGCCGTAGCCGGTGTAGGTGTCACGCACGCCCAGGGCCGCCACCCGGTCATGCAGCCCCTGCAAAATGGTCGGCGTCAGCGGCTCGGTGGTGTTGCCGATGCCCAGGCGGTAGATGGTCTGGCCTGGATGCTCCGCCGAATACTCACGCACCCGGCGGGCGATTTCAGGAAACAGGTAGCCGGCGGAGAGCTTGCGGTAGTTGGGGTTAAGTTTTGCCATGTAAGGACTCCTTGAACAGGGAAAAAGAAATAAGGTGGGGTCGGAAAGAAGGGATAGAGACGCGCACTCACCCAAAGTTCAACCGTGAGCCCTGGGCTGGCGGCCCCGCCGCACATCCAGCCCGGACAGCGCCGCCAGAATCTCCCCTCTGTGCGCTTCGTCCTCCAGGGTGGTCATGGGCAGGCGGAAGGTTTCTTCGCACCAGCCGTACTGGGCCAGCGCGGTCTTGATGGGGATGGGGTTGGTCTCCACAAAGCAGGCACGGAAAAAAGCCTCCAGCGTGGCTTGCAGGGCACGGGCTTCTTCCATCTGCCCGGCGCGGGCCAGGCGCACCAGCTCGGCCATCTGGGCGGGAATGATATTGCTCGCCACCGAAATCACGCCGTGCCCGCCCGCTTCAATCAGGTCCAGCACCAGATTGTCGTCGCCGCTGACCACCTGAAAGCCGGGGAGGCGCCGCCCGATCACGTCGGCCATCTGCTTCAGGCTGCCGCTGGCTTCCTTGACCCCGGCGATGTTGGGGCAGTCCTGGGCCAGCCGCACCAGCGTGGGCGTTTCGAGGTTCACGGCGGTGCGCCCCTGAATGTTGTACAGAATCACCGGAATATTGACCGCCTGCGCCACAGCGCGGAAGTGCTCGTACAGGCCCTTTTGGGTGGGCTTGTTGTAATAGGGGTTGATCAGCAGCACGCCGTCTACGCCGCTCATTTCGGCGTGCTGACTCAGCTGAATCGCCTCGGCGGTGGAGTTGGAACCGGTGCCGGCGATCACCGGGACGCGCCCGGCGGCCTGCCGCACGGTGAAGTCCACCACATGGTCGTGCTCGGCGTGGGTCAGGGTGGGGCTTTCGCCGGTGGTGCCGCAGGGGACCAGGCCACTGACTCCGGACTCGATCTGATACTCGATCAGGTCGGCCAGGGCGGCTTCGTCTACCCAGCCGTCGCGGGTAAAAGGCGTAATCAGGGCGGTGTACACGCCGCTGAGGTCCAGGGGATGCAGAAGGTCGGTGGTCATGGTGGGGGTTCTCCTTGGAGGGAACGGCGCCGTTAAAGGCGTAGGCACTTGAACTGGGCGGCGTCTGTAGGACACCGCTGGCGACAACGCGGCTGGTCCCGGCTCTGCCCCGAAAGTCAGTGGGGAGCCGGAAGTTGAGGAAGGAAACTATCCAGGGCCAGCGCATGGCCCGGAAAAGAAGGTCTGTCAGGCCGCTTTGGCCGGGTGGCCCCTCTCTCAAAGGGACATCAGAACTTCTCCGGATAGCCCCTTAGCGTTTTCGCGCAGCGGTATCCGGAGAAAGTTTGTGTTTGAGCTGTGGGCGGGCCTGTGCCGAATCAGGCTGCACCGAACCGAGCCATACCGGTCCAGGCTGGGCAGCAACAATATCGTCCAGCAGCTCATCCAGCGTAAAAAAGCCCTGGCGCCCAGCGGCAATCCACTCGGCGGCCTGCACGGCGCCGGCGGCGAAGCCTTCGCGAGTGCGGGCGCGGTGGGTCAGCTCGACTGTGTCGGCGGGGCTGTCAAAGATGACGGTGTGGGTGCCCGGGATAGACCCGCCCCGCGTGCTGGACAGGTGCAGTTCCTGCGGGCGGCGCGGGCGGTCCAGGCGGGCGGTGTGCAGCTCAGGCTGGCGCGGCCACGCGCCTTGCACGGCCTGAGCCAGTTCCAGCGCGGTGCCGCTGGGGCTGTCGGCCTTGCCCGCGTGGTGGAACTCGTGCAGCAAGGCATCGTACTCAGCGAACGGCGCGAACAGGGCCGCCGCCTGCGCCGCCAGCCGGGTAAACAGCCGCACCCCGATAGAGAAGTTGCCCGACCAGATGATGGCGGCGGGCTGCCCGGCCAGCTCGGCCTGGATGGCTGGGAGCTGGTCATACCAGCCGGTGGTGCCGACCACAGCCGGAATGCCGCTGCGCCCATAAAACAGGATATTGTCCTGGGCGCTGGCCGGTACCGAAAAGTCAATGACCGCGTCCACCTGAGCGGCCAGTTCGGGGGTCAGGGCAGGGGCGGTCGCCTGCAGCGCGTGCGGGTCCACTACCGCCACCACGCGGTGTCCGCGTTCCTCAGCAAGGGCATGGATGACGCGGCCCATCCGCCCGTACCCCACCAGCCCCAGGCGCAAGGAGCGCTGGGCCGGTTCGCTGGGGGCAGGCTGGGGCTGGGTCATGGAAGGTCCTGACAGTTGCCGGGCAACTGAGATGGCGCAGTATAAGCGCGTGGGTACACACTGTCTAGCCTTGGCCGCTGCTGTCAGACGAAAAGCCAGCAGACACCGCCTCCGGCCTGACAAACGCCAATCCCGCCCTAGCCCTGCTCGCCCAACTTTTGCACCAGCAGCCGCTTGAGCGCCTCTACGTCGTTGGGCAGCACCTCGCAGTGGCGGGGGCGGTCCTCAATGTCCTCAAACTGCGCCGGGCGCTCCGGTAGGCGGCCCACTGCCTCCTGCACCGTCTCGCCAAACTTGGCGGGCAGCGCCGTTTCCAGGCACACCATCGGCACGCCGGGGCGCTGGAACTGCTCTCCGACCAGAACTCCGTCGGCGGTGTGCGGGTCAATCAGGCGGCCAAACTCGCGGTCCACGCGGCGAATGGTCGCCAGACGGCCAGCGTGGCTGCTCTTGCCGGCGCGGAAGCCACTGGCGGTCACCGCGTCCCAGTGGGGCGTGCCGGAGAGGTTCACCGGGCGGCCCGCACCCACCTCGGCCCACCAGCCGGCGGTCTGCGCGGCGTCCCCGCCCGTCATCAGGTACAAAAAGCGCTCGAAGTTGGACGCCTTGCCGATGTCCATGCTGGGGCTGCTGGTCTGCGCCACCCGCTCGGCAGGCCAGACGTGGTATACACCGCCGCTGAAGAACTCGTGCAGCACGCTGTTTTCATTGCTCGCTACCACCAGCTGACCGACGGGCAGGCCCATCATTTTGGCCAGGTAACCCGCAAACACGTTGCCAAAGTTGCCGCTGGGCACGCAAAAATCCGCTTCGGCACCCGCAGGCAGCCCCAGCGCGAAGTAGGCCCGGAAGTAGTACACCGCCTGCGCCAGCACCCGGCCCCAGTTGATGGAGTTCACGGCCCCGATGTCGTACTGCGCCTTGAATTCGGCGTCAGCATTCACGGCCTTGACCAGGTCCTGGCAGTCGTCGAACACGCCTTTAATGGCGATGTTGAAGATGTTCGGTTCGTTCAGCGAGTACATCTGCGCCTGCTGAAAGCGGCTCATGCGGCCATGCGGCGATAGCATAAACACGTTCACCCGCTCTTTGCCCAGCATGGCGTACTCGGCGGCGCTGCCGGTATCGCCCGAAGTCGCACCCAGGATATTGATCCGGCGGTTATCCCGCTCCAGCACATACTCGAAGGCGTGGCCCAGAAACTGCATCGCCATGTCCTTGAAGGCCAGCGAAGGACCGTTGGAGAGTTCCAGCAGGTACAGGCCCGAATCGCCCAAGGGGGTCAGCGGCGTAATCTCCGCGCTGCCAAACACCTCGGCGTGGTAGGTGCGGCGCAGCAGCCCGCGCAGGTCATCTTCCGGAATATCTGAAATAAAGGGACGCATCACCTCATAGGCAAGGTCCGGATAGGCCAGCGGGCGCAGCTGTTCCAGCTCGGCAGCATTGAAGGCCGGGATATGCTCCGGCATCGCCAGCCCACCGTCGGGCGCAAGGCCGGAGAGCAGCACGTCGGTGAAAGTGCCTAAGCGTTGGTGACCGCGCGTGGAGACGTACTGCATGGGGGGATTGTAGCGGGTGGAGAATGTTGGGCATGTGGCTGCAAGCATGCGTCAACGGCAACCGTCAGGCCTCAGAGCACTCTGCCCTCCCGCTGACCCTGGCGCGGCGCGGGCGGTCCAAACGGCCATCAGTGTGCAGGCAGCGGGCGCTGTATCCATTCACATTCACCCCCGCGCAGAGGACGGTTCGGAAAGCCTTGACCCTGACACCGTCTCGTGCCAGAGGCGGAAAACTTGGCCCAACCGCTGCTGGAGCAGGTGGCGGGAGTGCCATGCCCTGTGCTGCTGCATGGAGAAGGCCGGAGTGCCTGGCCCCTACTCAGGAAAGCCAAACTTCTAAAAGTACAGGCACGCATCGGGCTGGAAGACACATTGGAGCGCCCAGATGGGACACCCGCTGGGGACAATGCCGAACTGGTCCGACTGGCCCTGAATCTTTAACGCTCTGTGGGGATTTGCCGACTAGCGCCCCCGCACCCTCTCCAGCAACGCCGTGTACCGCTCTTCTTTTTGCGAAGCCGCCGCCCGCGCCCAGGCCGAAGCCGAACCCACCGCGTGAAACTCCTCGCGGGCGCGGGTCAGGGCCGTGTACGCCAGCGGGCGCGAGAGCATCGGCATGTGCGCCTCGTGCAGCACGCCCACCACGGCGGGCCACTCGCTGCCCTGGGCGCGGTGGACGGTCAGCGCGTAGCCGAGTTGCAGGTTAAACAGCTCCATGCCCCCCAACTCCACGATGTTCCCGTCAAAGTCCACCAGCAGCCGGGCGCCGCGTTCTTCCAGCACCGTGCCGAGGGTGCCGTTAAAGATTTCGTTGTCGTAGTCGTTCTTGGTCTGCACCACCACGTCGCCTGCGCGGGCCAGGGCGTCCGCGCCGATTTTTATGCCGCCCTCGCCGGGATTAAAG
>JAUNHF010000090.1 GCA_030524065.1 Deinococcus sp. | reverse complement strand
GAGCGGTTATTTCTCTACTCTACCCCGGTATGCAGTATTCGTCAAGGCGACTCAGTGAAGGCCGTCTTTGGGGGTACTCTTGCCACGTCGGCATCTGAAACTAGAATGTGACTATGGTGCCCCTACTCATTCTTGCCCTGCCTCTGCTTCTGGTGGCGGCACTGGTTGGCAGTGGCTGGGGGATGCTGACACGCCACGTGTTCCGTGGTCAGAGAGACTGGCCTGCTCTTTGCATTCTCGTGCTCAGCCTAACCTTGCCCGCAGCCCTGGGACTCGGCTGGCCTGACCACATCTACAGCGCCATCACGCTAGCTGCGCCGGGCAATCCTGAATCGGCCGTCGCTGCGGCTCAGGCTGTGGCGGGGCAGTTTGCCTGGGCGGTGAGGTTCGCAGTCGCGGCGGGGCTGGGCCTGACGGCGGCGCTGTTGCTGGGGCGCGGGCGCTGGGCCGGACACGGGTGGGGCCGCTGGTTGGCTCCACTGGGGCCACTGGTCATGGCCGGGCTGCTGTGGCGCACGCTGCCGCTGCGGAGCGGCATTCAGCTCAGCGATTTCCAGCCGGATATGGCAGAAGGGGTCGTGATGACCGGCGTGCTGTGCCTGTGCGCCAGCGTGAGTCTGGCGGCCTTTGTCTGTCTGACTGCCCCGCGCCCCTGGTGGCTGGAGGATGAATGGCCCTCGCCGCCCGCAGCCGGTACATCTGGGCAATAAAAAACCCGCTCAAGCACCTTGCTGGAAAGGCGAGCGGTTATGTTTATAACTTTAGCGCGGTATGCGGTATTCGTCAACCTTATACACTCCGGCTATGGCTTACCAACTGACGACGACCTACGGCGCGGCGCAGCCGCTGGACTGGCTGGTCCTCGCCCCCCACCCCGACGACGCCGAAATCGGCGCGGGCGGCACGCTGATCCGGGTGGGGGACGCCGGGCAGCGCACTGGCGTGCTGGAGCTGACGCGCGGCGAGATGGGCACGCTGGGCACGCCCGAAGTGAGGATGGCCGAGTGCGCCGCTGCTGCCGCCCACCTGGGCCTGAGCTGGCGCGGCACGCTGGGGCTGCCCGACGGCGACCTGCGCGACGACCCACAGCAGGCAGGAGCAGTGGCCGCCGCCCTGCGCCAGCTGCGCCCCCACGTACTGGTGATGCCGCACCCCTCTGACCGTCACCCCGACCACTACGGGGCCTACGCGCTGGGCAAGCGGGCGCTGCATCTAGCGGGCCTGCGCAAAGCTGAAGTCGCGGGTGAGCCGCACCGCCCGGCCCGCGTGCTGCTGTTTCAGGGCAACGCCGACATTCAGGCCGACGTGCTGGTGGATGTGGGAGCCACCTTGACGCGCTGGGAAGCGGCCATTCGCGCCCACGTGTCACAGTTCAGCGGCGAGGCGGTCAGCGAGACGGTTACGCCTGAAGTGGTGGAGCGCCGCCTGGCCCGCCTGGGCTACTGGGGCACCCTGGCCCGCGTGCGCTACGCCGAGGCTTTTGGGGTAGAGGGGGAATTGCTGCTGGACCCTGCGGCGCTTTAGGGGGCGGTCAGCAAAAAGAAGGCAGAAGGGGGAGAACTCTTTCTCCTGGCCTTCTGCCTGCTGTCTATTTGGCCTACTTGGCGCTTATTTCTCTACGAGGTACGCCCGCTCAATCACGTCGGCGTCGCCGGGCATGCCGGGCTGAATACGCTTGAGCCGGTCCAGCACGTCCAGGCCCTCCACGACTTTGCCGAACACGGTATGGCGGCCGTCAAGGTGCGGGGTGGCAGTGAAGGTGATGAAAAACTGGCTGCCGTTGGTGCCGGGGCCGGCGTTCGCCATGCTCAGCACGCCTTTTTCGGCGTGGCGGTGTGGGTTGCCTGCAAATTCGTCCTCAAAGCGGTAGCCGGGGCCGCCCATGCCGGTGCCGGTGGGGTCGCCGGTCTGGGCCATAAAGCCGTCAATCACGCGGTGGAACTTGATGCCGTCGTAGTAGTGGTGGCGCAGCAGGTACGCAAAGGAGTTCACGGTCATCGGGGCTTCGTCGGGGTACAGCTCCACGACGATGCGGCCTTTGCTCGTCTCGAACACGGCCTGATAGGCCTTGCCGGGCTCGGTGGCGGCGCCGAGTTCGGGGGCCGCGTCAAACTGCGTAACGCGCTCGCTGCTGAGTTCGGGCGACAGCTGATAGCCGCTGGGGATGTAGTTGTCCATGACTGTATTGTGACGCAAAGTGGCAGGTCCGCAAGTGGGGAGAGGCTCAGGGCGGTTTGAAGGATGTGCCAGTCCGCAGAATGGGCCGGCCGCTGGAGCGCTACCCTGGACGTTATGACTTCCCACGTGGCATCCCTGCCCGACGCTCTGCGCCAACAGCTGAGGGCCTGGCGCCGGCACCTGCACCAGCACCCGGAAATCAGCTTTCAGGAGCACCAGACGGCGGCCTTTCTCCGCGCCGAGCTGGAGCGCATGCCGGGGCTGGAGGTCAGCCAGCTGACGCCCACCAGCGTGCTGGCGGTGCTGAAAGGTGAGGCGGGGCCGGGGCGTACCCTGCTGCTGCGGGCGGACATTGACGCCCTGCCGATGGAAGAAGAGAACACCTTTGAGTTCCGCTCGCAAAACGCCGGGGCGATGCACGCCTGCGGCCACGACGGGCACGCAGCCATCCTGCTGGGCGCCGCGCAGCTGCTCAGTGAAGCCCGCGCGGACCTGAGCGGTGAGGTGCGGTTCATCTTCCAGCACGCCGAGGAAACCCCGCCCGGCGGCGCGGAAGAACTGGTCTTTGGCACGCCGCTGATGGATGGGGTGGACCTGAGCCTGGGCCTGCATCTGCTCAGCTTTTATCCGGCGGGGGTGGTGGCGGTGAGGCCCGGCATGTTCATGGCCTCGCCGGACTCGTTTCAGCTGACCATCCGGGGCCGGGGCGGGCACGGTGGCATGCCGGAACAGGCCGTGGACCCCGTCGCCATCGGGGCGCAGGTCGTGACCAACTTGCAGCATGTGGTCAGCCGCGCCATCTCGCCGTTCGAGCCGCTGGTGGTGTCGGTCACGCAGTTTCATGCCGGCACTGCCGACAACATCATCCCCGATACGGCGCATCTGGCCGCCACGGTGCGGGTCTTCAGCCCTGAGATGCGGGAGCGTGCGCCGCAGCTGCTGGAGCGCGTGATTGCCGGCATTTGCGCCGCGCACGGAGCCGAGTACGAGTTTGAGTACCTGTACGCCTACCGCCCGGTAGTCAACACCGACTGGGTGGCAGCGGAACTGAGCGAAGTGGCCCGCGCCGTGGTGGGCGAGAACCGGGTTATTCAGCCTGATATGTGGGCCGCGGGCGAGGATTTCAGTGCCTACTTGCAAAAGTCGCCCGGCTGCTTTTTCGCGGTGGGCAGCGGTTCGCCGCAGGCCGACAGTGAGTGGCCGCATCACCATCCCCGCTTCACGCTGGACGAATCGGCGCTGGACACTGGCGTGCAGATGATGGTCGCAGCGGCGCGGCACTTTACGGCGCGTGACCCTCAATAACGGCTACAGCTACCGCGAGCGCGTGCGCCCACAGGCGGCGGGCCTGAGCGTGCTGGAGTACTACGCCCGCTTTTATCCCCACTCGGACCGGGCTGTCTGGGAGGCGCGGCTGGCGGCGGGCGAGGTGGAGCTGAACGGCGGGCGCGCATCGGGCGGCGAAAGCCTGCGCCCCGGCGACCGGCTGACCTGGCACCGCCCCCCCTGGGCCGAGGAAGTCGTGCCGCTGCATTTCAGTGTGATCCATGAGGACGCGCACCTGCTGGCCGTACACAAACCGTCCGGGCTGCCCACCCTGCCGGCAGGGGGCTTTCTGGACCACACCCTGCTGGCCCTGCTGCGCCGCCAGTGGCCCACCGCCACGCCGCTGCACCGGCTGGGGCGCGGCACTTCGGGGCTGGTGCTGTGCAGCCTGACGCGGGAAGCCGGCGCCACGTTGAGCGCCGACTGGCGGGAAGGCCGCGTCGCCAAGCGCTACCGGGCCCTATCGGCGGGCGTGGCCGCGCAGGACGAATACGACATCACCGCGCCCATCGGACCGGTAGACCATCCCCGGCTGGGACAGATTTACGCGGCCAGCCCGGCGGGCAAGCCGTCGCGCAGCCGGGCGCGGGTGCTGGAACGCCGTGCGGGGAGCACGCTATTGCAGGTGGATATTGAGACGGGCCGCCCACACCAAATCCGCATTCACCTCGCTTCCGTTGGGCTGCCGCTGCTGGGCGACCCGCTGTACTTGCCGGGTGGTGGAGCGAGGCCAGACGCCCTGCCCGGCGACCTGGGCTACCGGCTCCACGCCCAGCAGTTGGAGTTCTGGCACCCGCTGAGCGGCGAGCGCTTTTGCCTGAGCGCTCCGGTGCCGCCGGAGTTGCAGCCCGGTTCTGGTCGGCCCACCGCCGATTGACGCGGCCAGGGAGCTTGTCAGGGGCTAATTGGTCTGGCTGAGGCGGGCCAGCAGTTCTTCGCGGCGCAGGTGCAGCTCGAACGCCGAGTCCTCGATGAAGTCGCCCGCGCCCCACTCGCTGCGGCGCTCTACCTCGACCACGTTCACGGCAATCTCGCCGCGCTCGGCGGCGGCGGGGTCGCTGGCCGGGCGGATGTCCAGCAGCAGGCGGCCAGCTCCAGCGGCGCGCAGTTCTTCCCAGAGGGTGCCCAGGTCGCTGGGGGTCATGCGGGCAAATTCGGTGCCGGGTTCGTCGCGCACCTGTAGGGCGGTGTTCAGCCGCTCCAGCGCGACGGTGGCCAGCAGCTGCGCCTCGGCGTGGGCATGTCCGTATCCTTCCAGCTGCTGAGCGATAGAATCGGCCAGCACGCGCTGGAGCTGCTCCATCACGCCAGGCGCGCCCCTAAATTCCATAGCCCCGTATTCCATGTGAGAAATTATGTCATATACAGAATCAGAGAATCAAGTTTGGCACCCATTTCGTTTGCCGCTGCCCAGTGACGCGGGGCAGGGCCAGTGGCGGGGAGGCTATGTCGGCTGCGGCCCGCAGACAGCGGCGGTGCTGCTGGGCTGGTGGGCCCCCCGGCTAGGCCTCACTGTGCCGGAGCGCGACGCCCTGGCCGCCGAACTGGCGCCGCCGCTGGGAGCCTGGAAGGTGCCTCTGAGCGGCGGGCAGCGGGCCGCGCAGCCCTGGAGCTGGCTGCTGGGCCTGAACCGCGTGCTGCGGGCGCAGGAACTCCCTTTGCAGGCGCGGGGACACTGGGGCTACCGGCCAGACCTGCGGGCACGTCTGGCCCACAACTGGGAACGCGGCCTTCCCACGGTGGGTTTTGAGTTCAGCGCCCGCACCCAGCACTACGGCCTGCTGCGGGCATACGGCGAGACAGCCCGTGGGCTAGAAGGGCAGCTGGTGGCCCCGCTGGCAGGCAAGCCTACGCTGCACTTGCAGCCACGTCTGGGCGTGGGTGGAGCATTCTGGCTGGAACCCCGGCGCCAGGCAGATTAGCGGTCTACTGCGGGCGCAGCACCACCCGCAGTCCCCGGTGGTCGCTGCCGCCAGCGGGCAGCACCTCAGCGTGCACGGGCGTCAGCCCCCGGGCAAAGACATGGTCTATCCGCAGCAGGGGAGCGCGGCTAGGGAAGGTGTACCCGAAGCCCTGGCCCGCTGCGTCCCAAGCGTTTACGGAGTCGGCTTTCAGGGCGCGGTAGACCCGCCCACGCGGCGGCGTATTGAAGTCGCCGGCCACCAGCACGCGGTCCATGCCGCGTATTTCCCGCAGCAAGACATTCAGCTGGGTGCCCCGGCGGTCGCGTGTGGGCCCAACCTGGCCCTTAAAAACCCCACTGACCAGCACGGTTGAGAAGTGGACATTCACCACGCGCAGCTGGCCGTGCGGGGTCTGCACGCTGGTCATCAGAAAGCGGCGGGTGGTTTCGGGAAGGCGCACTTCACGGCTGCCCAGCAGCGGCAGGCGGCTCAGGGTCAGCAGTTCGCCGCCCGCGCTGGTCTGCGCCGCGTGGTAGCCGGGCAGGCGTCGGCAGAGTTCGGGGGTAAAGTCTTCGTCCCAGCCGTTGGTTTCCTGCAAGGTCACGATATCAGCGTCCTGCGCCCGAATCTGCGCGGCCAGGGCCTTGGCGCTGCCTTTGGTGCCCCGAGCAATGTTGTAGGTCAGCAGGGTCAGGTCGCCTGTCTGTGCAGATTGCGGAAGGTGGAAGGTCAGTCCGGCGTACCCCAGGCCGGCGGCGGCGGCCAGGACCACCGGTAGCCGGGCGGCCGGCTGAAACAGAGCTGTCACGGCCAGCAGCGGCCACAGCGCCAGTAAGAACACCGGCGGCGCATAAGCCAGCAGCAGGGTGGGCACCGTGCGTTCGCCCACCCACTCGCCCAGGCCCCATACCAGCAGCACGGCCGCCAGATATGCCCAGGCCAGCCGGGCCGGCCAGCTCACCCGGCTGGTCTTCAGCTCCCGGCTCCCTGCGCCTTTTGCGTCTCCAGGTACATCAGGTACTGCGGTGCGCCGCCCAGCATGTTCTGCCCGCCGTCCACCGACAAAATCACGCCGGTTACGTAGCTGGCGGCGTCGCTGACCAGCCACAGGGCGGCATTGGCGATGTCCTGGGGCACGCCGAAACGGCCCAGCGGCACCAGCCGGCGGAACTGCTCGCGGGTGCGCTCATCGGGGGCCAGCCGCGCCATGCCCTCGGTGCCGTCAATCGGGCCGGGAATAATCGCGTTTACCCGGATTCCGCGCACGCCCCATTCGGCGGCCAGGGTCTGCGTGAGGGCGTCCACGCCCGCTTTGGCGGCCACCACATGCGCCTGCATCGGCACCGGCACCCCGTAAGCGCTGATGCTCAGCACGTTGCCGCCGGGAGCCTTGAGGTAGGGCGCAGCAGCCTTGACCGAGTTGTAAGTGCCCAGCAGGTCAATGTCCACCACGCTCTTAAAGCCGTTGGCGCTGATGCTGTCTACAGGCGCCGGGAAGTTGCCCGCCGCGCCGCACAGCAGGATGTCCAGCGGGCCAAAGGCCTCTGCGGCCTGCGCTACCGCCCCTTCCAGCGCGGCCATGTCGCGCACGTCGGCGGTCACGGCCTGCGCCTCGCCGCCCATGTCCCGCACGGTCTGGGCAGCGGCCTCGGCTTTTTCGGGGTTGCGGCCCAGCAGGGTGACGCGGGCGCCGTGCGCGGCGAAACTCA
>JAUNHF010000089.1:3833-7135 GCA_030524065.1 Deinococcus sp. | reverse complement strand
CGTTTACCTCACAGCTGCTGATGGTGGGGGCCCTGTGGCTGCTGCTCAAGCTGGGGCTGCTGCTGACCGTGAACTCTGACCCCCAGGTGCTGATGCGCGAAATGAACGAGAGCGCGGTCTGGCTGCCCACGCTGCTGGTGTGGAGCATGCTGGTCAGCGCCAACAGCCCGGCAGCGACGCCCAGAACCACGCCCCCAATCTGGCCCGGCCTGGTGCTGGCCCTGATGACCTTGACCAGCGTGCTGGGCGGCGCTTACTGGTCACGCCGCGTGGGGTGGTCTCCCGAAATGACCGCCGCCCTGAGCCAGCTGGTGCTCACCTCGCTGCTGGCGTACCTGGGCATGAAGTACTTCACGCAGCGAATGCAGCGCCTGCGCTTCCAGGAGGGCGAGCGCGAAGTGCTGACGCGCATGGCCTACCACGACCTGCTGACCAAGTTGCCCAACCGCCGCAGCCTGGAAGATGAACTGCGGCGCGTGACCACGCAGGGCAGCCCGCACTTTGCGCTGCTGTTTATTGACGTGGACTCGTTTAAGGTGGTCAACGACACGATGGGACACGACCAGGGTGACCGGCTACTACAGATCGTGGCCCAGACCATGAACGCCGCAGCACCGGCCCAGTCTTTTCGCCTCAGCGGCGACGAATTCGTGATGCTGCTGCCGTCCGCCGACGGCGATCAGGCCACCTCCTTAGCTTGGGAGCTGCAGCGCGACATCGCTGCGCACGGCGACCGGGAACTGGGACTGGGCATCAGCATCAGCATCGGTATCAGCTGCTTTCCCCAGGACGGCACCACCGCGCAGGAGCTGCTGCGCCACGCCGACAGCGCCATGTACGGGGTCAAGCGCGAGGGCCGGGGGCAGATCAAGCCGTACCGCGCCGAGCAGGATCAGGCCACCGAGCGCTTTCAGCACATCGCGCGGGCCATCGGCCAAAGCTGCACCCCGGAAGAAGACGGCTTTTCGCTGGTGTACCAGCCCATCTACGATCTGCTCACCGGGCGCATCGTCAAGGCCGAAACGCTGCTGCGCTGGCACCACGCCGAGCTGGGTTCCCTCTCGCCCGCCGAGTTCGTCCCGGTGGCCGAGCGCACCGGGCAGATTGCCCGCCTGGGCCTGTGGGCGCTGGAAGGAGCTTGCCGCGAAGCCTGCCACTGGCCGCCGGGGATCAAGGTCAGTGTCAATGTCAGCGCCTATCAGCTGGCACGCAGCGGCTTTGCGGCGCAGGTGCAGGAAATCCTGGAGCGCACCGGCCTGAGCAGCACCGCCCTGGAGCTGGAGCTGACCGAAACCGCGCAGCTGTACGGCGACGACCGCGTAGAAGAAAACCTGGCCGAGCTGGAGCGGCTGGGCGTTCATCTCAGCCTGGACGATTTCGGCGCTGGCTACGCCAACTTTACCCGGCTGCGTTCCCTGCAATTTTCGGGCATCAAGCTGGACCGCTCGCTGACCGAATACCTGCCGCAGGGGGACGAATTCTGCCACCTGATCACCGAATCGGTCAGTGC
Organism: Deinococcus sp.; assembly: GCA_030524065.1. Classification (GTDB taxonomy): domain Bacteria; phylum Deinococcota; class Deinococci; order Deinococcales; family Deinococcaceae; genus Deinococcus. The sequence continues at coordinate 5,625 of JAUNHF010000089.1, read as the reverse complement.
GATGGCCTACCACTACAGCCTGGACCTGACCGCCGAGGGCCTGGAAACCCAGGAACACATCGAACTGGTGTACGCGATGGGCTGCCCGCTGGGCCAGGGGTTCGCCCTGTGCCCGCCCATCACCGCCCCCGAACTGCGGGCCCTGTTCACCCAGCCCCCACGCCAGCTGGTTCCGGCGCTGCCGGCAGAGTAGACCCAGACACGGCCAAGTTTCATCTGGCAGGCTTCATTTGGCAGGTTTCAGCGGCCGCTCTTTGGACCACCTCTAAGGGCGCGTCCGCGCGGCGACCAGCTGAAGCGGACCTGCTGCGGCAAGTCACGCCCTACACTTGAGCGCATGCAAGACTCCATCACCCTGCTGCTGGCCGATGACCATCCGGTGGTGCGCAAAGGCACCCGCGAACTGCTGGAAGCCGAAGCCGACCTGCGCGTGCTGGGCGAGGCCAGCAGCGGCGCCGAAGTGGTGGCGCTGGCCCAGGAACTCCGGCCCGACATCGTGCTGATGGATATGTCCATGCCCGACATGACCGGCGTAGAGGCCACGCGCCGCATCAAGGCAGGGCAGGGGCGCGTCTCGGTGCTGGTGCTGAGCAGCTACGACGACGACGCCTATGTGTTTGCCGCGCTGGAAGCGGGGGCCGCCGGATACCTGCTCAAAGAGGCCAGTGAGGAAGAGCTGCTGCGGGCCGTGCGGGCTGTGGCCGCCGGCGAAAGCGTGCTGCACCCCAGCATCGCCCGCAAGGTGATGGCCCGCTTCAGTGCCCAGGCCCCCGCCGAGATGGACCTGACCGAAGACCTCAGCCCCCGCGAGCTGGAGGTGCTGCGCGCCGCCGCACGGGGCGGCAGCAACAAGGAAATTGCCCGCACGCTGGGCATCTCGCCGCGCACGGTTCAGGTTCACCTGGGCAACGTGTTTTCCAAGCTGAATGTGGGCAGCCGCACCGAAGCCGTGCTGGCCGGCATCCGCCGGGGCTGGGTGGACCCCCGGGAGCTGTAGGGCGGTGGAACAGGTGCCCGCCAGCAATCTTCCCAGCAGCCCGGCCCTGCCGCCCGAGCTGCTGGCCCACACGGATACGGCCGCCTTTGCCCAGGCCCTGGCCGACTGGGCCTGCGACTGGGCCGCCGCGCACGGGGCAGCGGTCTGGATTCAGGGGCAAGGAGGCATGGAGCGCCGCGCCGAAAGTGGGCGCGGCCTGACCCTGGCGGGCGGCCACCTGGTGCGCCCTGGCCTGAGTGCCCCGCAGGAAGTTGGCCTGCTGTGCGTGCTGCCGTTCGGGCTGGCTCCCTACGCTTCGGGAGTGCTGGAAGTGGTGGCGGGGCGCCCCGGCCTGGCGCAGGAGTGGCCTGCGCTAAGCGGCACGCTGGGGCTGGCGCTGGAAGCCACCCGCTCGCGTGAGCGGCAAGCCGGGCGCGGGCGGGTGGCGGCCGCTGTGGGCCGCTTGGTGCGCCGCACCCACGGCAGCCTGGACCACGAGCAGATTCTGAGCGCCGTGGCCGAGGTGGCGGCGCAGGCGCTGGGGTTCCGGCGGGCCTTTGCCGGTCTGCTGGCAGCGGCGCCGGGCGAGCAGGGCTACAGCCCCTTGCAGGAAATCTGGAGCACCGGCTTCGGGGACAGCCCCCCCCACCAGATCGGGGTGGGGCCGGTCACTTACGCGGCGCTGCTGGAGCGCGGTGAAGTGATCCGCTACCGCGCCGCGCAGGACGCCGACACGCCGCTGGGCCGGAGCCTGGCAGAACTGAGCCCGCAAGTGGCGCTGCTGGCACCGCTGCGGGTGCGCGGTGAACCGCTGGG
>JAUNHF010000089.1:0-3823 GCA_030524065.1 Deinococcus sp. | reverse complement strand
TGTACGCCGATTCGGACGTAGACCACCTGTCTCCAGGCGACGAAGCGCTGCTGCTGGAACTGGCCGAGCAGGCCGGGCTGGCCCTGGGCAGTGCCCGGCGCTTTGCCGCAGAAAGCCGCCAGCGCCAGGGCGAAAGCGTGCTGCGCGAACTGGGGCTGGCCCTGGCCGGTAGCCTGCGCCTGAGCGACACCCTGGCCGAGCTGCTTTCACGCACGGCCGCGCAGTTCGGAGCAGATGCGGCGGCGCTGTATACCCCCGAGCCCGGCGGGCGCACGCTGGGCATTCACTCGGCGCTGAACCTGCCCAGCGACTGGGTGCTGCGCGTGCGGGTGCGCCCCGGCACGGGCCTCAGCGGGCAGGTGTTCGCCACGGGCGTGCGGGCCGAGTGCCGCGATTTTCCTGCCGCGGGCCTGGGCGGGGGCAGCCGCCACACCCGCGCCCTGCTGGCAGCCGGCGAGTACCCGTTCCGGGGGGTGCTGGCCCTGCCGCTCACCACCCGGCGGGGGCGGTTCGGCGTGCTGACGCTGTATTACCGCGCCCCTTTGCCGCTGGACGGGACCGACCTGAAACTGGCCGACGCCCTGAGTGTGCAGGCCGCCCTCGCCATTGAGAACGCCCTGCTGTACGGCGAAGGCCAGGAACGCGGGCGCGAAGCCGCCGCCCTGCTGCACATCTCACAGCGGCTGGAACACGACCTGACCCGCCACGACCTGGAATGGCTGCTGGGCATTTTGCTGCCGCCCCTGCATGCCGGGCGGGGCGTCCTGTGGATAGACGGGGTGGGCGCCGCCGCGCTGGGACTGCCCCTGCCCCCTGCCGCCGAACTGGCCGAGCTGGCCGGGCAGTTGGGGCGCGGGCCCCGGCCCCTGCCGCGCCGCTGGGTGCAGCCGGGGGCGGGCAGCGCCCTGCTGGCCCCGGTGCGGCTGCACGGCAACGGAGGCCGGGCCAGCGGGGGCAGCGATGTGCTGGGCCTGCTGTACGCCGACGACCCCGGCCCCGACCCACCCCCACACGCCACCCTGCGCCTGGCCCGGCGCCTGTGCGACCACCTGGCCGACCGGCTGAGCCGCCAGCGGCTGGCCGCGGCGCTGGCCCGCTCGGAAGCCGGATACCGCCAGCTGGCCGAAAGCAGCCACGACCTGATCCTGACTGCGGGCGCGGGCGGCCAGATTGTGTACGCCAACCCGGCGGCGCGTTCCCTGCTGGCCGGCCACCCGCAGGGAACGCTGCCACCGGGCGCCACCCTGGCCGACTGGGTGGCCGAACTTGGGCAGGACCACTGGACCGCGCTGTGGCGGCAGGTACAGGGCCTGCGCCCAGGGCAGCCGCCGCTGCGGGCCGAAGCCACCCTGGCCGGCCGGCGGCTGGAATTACAGCTGGGGCCGCTGTCGGGCAGCCAGGGCGGCATTCTGGTCATGGGCCGTGACCTGAGCGAGCATTACCGGCTGCTGGGCCAGATTTCGCAGCGCGGGCAGGAACTGGCGGCCGCTTCGGCCCGCCGCGACGAACTGCGCACCTTCCTGGCACTGTTTACCCAGGCACAGGAAGAAGAGCGCCGCCGCATTTCCCGCGAGCTGCACGACGAAACCGCCCAGCTGCTGGTCGCCGCCCGCCGCCGGTTGCTGCGCCTGGAAAAACAGGCTCCGCAAGTGGCCCCCGACATCCTCTCGCTGGCCGGCGAGCTGAGCGACATCGCCGCCGGGGTGCGCCGCTTTGCCCGGCACCTGCGCCCCAGCGTGCTGGACGACCTGGGTCTGCTGCCTGCGCTGGAATGGCTCTGCTCGCAGGCCCACACGCCGGCGCGGCTGGAAGTCAGCGGCGAGGAGATGCGCCTCAGCCCCGCGCTGGAAGTCACGCTGTTCCGGCTGGTCGGTGAAGCCCTCGCCAACGTGGACAAGCACGCCGGGGCCAGCTCTGCGGCGGTGCGGGTCAGTTTTGGGCCCCAGGGCCTGCACACCACCGTCAGTGACGACGGCCAGGGCTTTGACCCGGCGGCGGCCACGGCCCTGGCGGCGCAGGGACATCTGGGCCTGCTTGGCCTGCGGGAGCGCGCCCAGCTGGCCGGCGGCCGCCTGGAGCTGGACAGCCGGCCGGGCGGGGGCACCCAGGTCCGCATCTGGCTGCCGCTGTAAGGCTGGAGCACCGGCCAGCCGCACCAAGCCCCACTGTGCCCAGACTCTAGACTGCCGCCATGACCCCCGAGATCTGGCTAGCCATTACCAACCTGGGCCGCGACGAGGTCTTTATCGCCGTGCTGGCGCTATACACCTGGCTGGTCGGGCCGCAGCGGGCGCGGCAGCTGGGGGTGACTTTCGCGCTGTCCTACCTGGTCAATTCCGCGCTGAAATACTCGCTGGACCTGCCCCGGCCCTTTGTGGCGGACCCGGCCTCGGGAGTCAGCGAGGCGGCGCGCCGCACAGCCGGCGGACCCAGTTTTCCCAGTGGGCACGCGCAGCTGGGCACCACCCTCTGGCTGGGCATGGCGGCGCAGCTGCGCTCCCCGCTGTTCTGGGCGGTTGCTGCGCTGCTGGCGGGCCTGATCGCCTACTCGCGCATCGCCCTGGGGGTCCACTACCCGGCCGACGTGCTGGCCGGCCTGGGCCTGGGCCTGGGGTTCGCTGCGCTGGCCGGGACGCGCCACTGGGCACTGCCCAGCGAGGCCGCTTGGCGCTGGGGGCTACCGGCCGCCCTGCTGCTGGCCTGTGCGTTCGTGCCCGCAGGCACACCCCGCGAACTTGCCGCTGGCCTGGGCATGCTGGGAGGATTCTGGGCGGTTCAGCCCCACTACGCGCCGCCCCGCAACTGGACCGGGCGCGTACTGGTCGCTTTGCTGGGCCTGACTCTGGTGATGGGCCTGTATCTGGCGCTGTCACTGCTGCTGCCCGCCGCCTGGAAAGCCCTGGCCGTGGTCACCGCGCTGCGTTACACCGCCCTGGTACTGTTTGCCGGCGAGGTGGTGCCGCGCCTGCTGGGACACTGGTTGCGGCCAGCTGTGCCTGCCACGGGTCAGCCGGCCAGGGTGCCGGCCTAGCGCCGCACCCACCCACCCCTCTCGGCCTCCATTCAGCCCACCCCCTGGGCTTCAGCTCAGATTTTGCTCAGCTCGCCGTAGTTCATGATGGTTTCGTCCTCGCTGAGGAACTCGCCCTCGGCATCGGGACTCCAGATCACTTCGCCGCGAATCAGGCTGCGGCCACTGACCCCGCTGATGCCCTGAAGTACAGCCTGCAACTCGCGGGCGCTGGGCATTTCGGTCTGGCCCAGGGCCGGGAAGGCGTGCGCGGCCACCGCGATGGTCACCACCAGATACAAGTCACCCACTTCCTTTTCGTACTGGTAGTCGCGGGCCTGCTGGTAGGCCGAGCTTTCGTCGCTGTTCTGGTAGTGGCTGGTGGTCTGCCGGGTAAAGGCGGCGCGGGCCTGCGTGGCCCAGGCACCCACCTGACTTTCGGTCTGCTGCGGACCACCGCCCGTCACCTCCACGCGGCCGTAGGTCCAGCGGGCGCGCTGGCGCAGCAGCACCACCGCCGCTTCCTGAATCATGCGGGCCAAGCCCTCGTCGCTGTCGGGATCGCCGTGGCGGGCCACTTCCTGCAACGCCGCCTTGACCTCGTCGCCGTGGGTCAGGGCCACCTGCACCAGAACAGCGCGGGCTCCGGTGTCTTCTATGCCGCCGCCAGCGAGGCCACGGGCACCGCCGCTCATTGCCCGGCGCATTGATCCCATCACCATCACCATCACGGCGCCGAACAGCATCAGGCCCAGGATGCCGCCGCCGCCCCCACCGCCCCCCAAGCTGAACGGGCCCCCCCACGGACCCCGG
>JAUNHF010000088.1 GCA_030524065.1 Deinococcus sp. | reverse complement strand
GACGGGCGCCAGCAACTTTGTCACCGACGGCGGCAACTTCATCTACGACGCGCAGCTTCCCGAATCGTTCAGCGCCGCCGAGCTGGAGCGCCGCATCAAGGGCACCCTGGGCGTGGTGGACACTGGCCTCTTTCTGGGCATGGCCGAGCGGGCCTTTGTGGCTGCGCCGGAAGGCGTGCAGGAGCTGACGCGCTAGAAAAAACAGCGGGGGCGCAGGGGAGGCCGGACCTCCGGGCTTCCCCAAATCTGCCAAAATGGGTCGCAATGACAGCTCCAACACAGACCGGCGCAGCCCCCAGCCCCATTCAGCCTTCGCAGCACCACCAGACGGTCGTCATTCTGGACTTTGGGAGCCAGTTCACCCGGCTGATTACCCGCCGCTTCCGCGAGATGGGGGCCTACTCGGTGATTTTGCCCGGCACCGCGCCGCTGGAGCGCATTCAGCAGGAGCGGCCCGTGGGCATCGTGCTGTCGGGTGGCCCCAGCAGCGTGTACGACGAGAATGCCCCCAAGCCTGCCGAGGGCGTGCTGGACCTGGACATTCCCATTTTGGGCGTGTGCTACGGCATGCAGTACCTCGCCCACGAAGCGGGCGGCGACGTGAAGCGGGCGGGCAAGCGCGAGTACGGCAAAGCTGACCTGACCGAATACGGCGGCGAACTGTTCCGGGGCATTGAGGGCGAATTTGTGGCCTGGATGAGCCACTCCGACTCGGTGACGCAGCTCCCACAGGGCTACGAGGTGGTCGCCCGGACCGAAGACACTCCCGTCACGGCCATTGAGAACAACGAAACCCGGCGCTACGGCGTGCAGTTTCACCCCGAAGTGGTCCACACCCCTAAGGGCGGGCAGTTGCTGGGCAACTTTCTGGACATCTGCGGCGTGTCGCGGGACTGGACGCCGCAGCACATCCTGGATGAGCTGGTGGCCGGCGTGCAGGAGCAGGTGGGTAGTGAGGGCCGCGTGCTGCTGGGCATCAGCGGGGGCGTGGATTCCAGCACGCTGGCGCTGCTGCTCTCAAAGGCGGTGGGCGACCGCTTGACCGCCGTGTTCGTGGATCACGGCCTGCTGCGCCTGAACGAGCGCGAACAGGTGGAAACGGCGCTGCGCGGCGCTGGCGTGAACATCGTGACGGTGGACGCCCGCGAGGAATTCATGCGGCATCTGGACGGCGTCAGTGACCCGGAGCAAAAGCGCAAAATCATCGGGCGCGAGTTCATCCGCGTGTTTGACCGCGCCGCCGAAGCGCAGGGCCCCTTCGCTTTCCTGGCACAGGGCACGCTGTATCCCGACGTGATCGAGTCGGCGGGCGGCGAGGGCGCGGCCAACATCAAGAGCCACCACAACGTGGGCGGCCTGCCCGAAGACCTGGCGTTTCAGTTGGTTGAACCCTTCCGCACCCTGTTCAAGGACGAAGTGCGTGAAATCGCGCAGCTGCTGGGGCTGCCCGAAGACATCCGGATGCGCCACCCTTTCCCCGGCCCCGGCCTGGCGATTCGCTGCCTGGGCGCAGTCACCGAGGAAAAGCTGGACATCCTGCGCCGGGTGGACGACATTTTTATCAGCGGCCTGCGTGAATTCGGGCTGTACGATGACTGCTCGCAGGCGCTGGCGGTGCTGACGCCCATTCAGTCGGTGGGCGTGATGGGCGACGAGCGCACCTACTCCTATACGGTGGCCCTGCGCGCCGTGACCACCGGCGACTTTATGACCGCCGAGTGGGCCCGCTTGCCCTACGACTTCCTGGCCGCCATGAGCAACCGCATCGTGAATCAGGTCCACGAGGTCAACCGCGTGGTGTACGACATCACCGGCAAGCCGCCCGCAACGATCGAGTGGGAGTAATACTGCCGCACCATCAGCGAGGCTCAGCTCAGGGGGATGCCCCCAGTGATTTGCCGCTTTGCCCATAGAAGAAGCCGCAGAGAAGTAGAGAAGATTGAAGGTGGACTCAGGAACGCTCCTGGGTTCACTTTGTCTTGAGGTGGGCGGGCTTTGCCCTATCTTCCGCCCTGCTTCTCCACGTTGCCTTGCACGGCCCTCTTTCCCCGCGCCCCTGCCTGCCCGCTATCATGCCTGGGTGACCGACACCGCCACCCGCCTGCCTGAACTCACCGCCAGGTATGGACCGCTCAGCAGTATGGGCACGGGCATGCAAAGCCGGGTCTACGCTGCGGCAGACGGGCAATCGGTGATCAAGGTGTACCGCAGCGGCGTAGGCAAGGCCGAGCGAGAGGCCGAGAACCTGCGCCGCGCTGGGCTGGGCGACTGGGTGGTGGAGACCCTGGTGGCCGACGGTGCCGAAGCGCTGGTCATGCGCCGTTTTGAGGGCAAGCGGGTCACAGCCGCCACGCTGCCTGCCGCGCTGCCCCAGCTGAAAGTGCAGCTCTCGCGCCTGCATGCCATTCGGCAGGGACAAGTGGATGTGGGCCGGGTAGAAGAGCGGCTCCGCAAGTTCCGCCGCGTGCTGGCCTCGCAGGGGCTAGAGGACCTGTTTGCTGCCGTAGAGGGCCCACTTCAGGCCGGCGAATTGGCGCAGCCCGCGTCCTTTTGTCACCTGGACCTGTGGCAGGACAACATTCTGATTGACTCTGGCGGCGCCGTGATGCTGCTTGACTGGACCAATGCCGACTGGGACGATCCTCTGCGCGACTTGGCCCTGCTCAAGACCGGCACGCTGGACCTGCTGGGAGCCGACGAAAGCCTGGCCGCTGCGCTGCGGTTGCTGCCGGAGCGTACGCCTCCCACCCTGCGGCGGCTGCGGGCCTATCTGTCGCTTACATACCTGCATGACCTCTACTGGCTGATGATGAACGAACCCTACGAATTCGCCGCCGAGCGCGCCAAAAAGGTGCCCCGGGCCCGGCATGTGCTGGCGTACCTGCCCGCCAGTGGCTGAGTCACTCTTGTGCCAGGGCAGTGAGGCCCGTGGGTGGCCTAGCTCCTTTTGGGGTCCAACCCCCCAGTCGGCGCGGGTAAATCCTCTAGACTTGTCGCTGTGCAAGTGCTGTTCGCTCTCCAGGTCGTCGTGACCGTGCTTCTGGGCGGCCTGCTGGTGCTGGTGGCCCTGGAAAACGGAGGCACCCTGAGCGTGCCGTGGCCCTTTTCGCCGGAAGTTTCGCTGGTGTCGCAGGCGCAGGGGCTGGTGGGCTTTGCGGCGCTGGGGGCGCTGTGGAGCGTGCTGCTGCTGCTGCCGGCCCTGCTGATGCTGAACGTGCAGCGCCTGCGGGCCGAACGCCTGCTGGCCGAGCGGGAGCGGCATCTCCAGGCGCTGCTGCGCGCCCAGGCCCAGGCCGTTGCGAGTCCGGCCCCTGCGGCGCACATTTCAGCGGAAGGTCAGCCATGACCCCTGACTTGACCCCGCCCCCCGCCGCCCGCTGGCAACTGGCCCGGCCCGCGCCGCTGCCGGCCCTGGAGGGCATCATGGCGCGGTATGGCCTCTCGGCGCCGGCGGCCCAGTGGGTGTATGGGCGCGGCCTGCGCCCCGAACTGCTGACGCCGGAGCACCGGCTGACCCCCAACCCTGGCCTGCATGAAGCGGCCCGGCGGCTGGTGCAGGCGATCCGTGCGGGCAAGCGTATCCGCATTCACGGCGACTATGACGCCGACGGCGTGACCGCCACAGCCACCCTGGTGCTGGGGCTGCAGGCGCTGGAGGCTGATGTTCACGGCTTTATTCCGCACCGCCTGGAAGAAGGCTACGGCATTCATCCTTCCAAGCTGGATGAGCACGCGGCGAGCTGTGACCTGCTGGTCACGGTGGACTGCGGCGTCTCCAACCGCGAGGAGGTGGCGGGTCTGCTGGAGCGCGGCGTAGAGGTCATGGTGACCGATCACCACGCGCCGCCGCCCACCTTTCCCGATTGCCTGGTGGTCCACCCGGAGCTGACCGCTGGCTACGATCCGGCCCTGCACAACCTGACCGGCGCGGGCGTGGCCTATCACCTGCTGTGGGCGGTGCACAGCGAGCTGGGCTTGCCGGAGCCGCGTGCCTACAGCGCCCTGGCGACCCTGGGCACGGTCGCGGACGTGGCCCCGCTGACCGGCGAGAACCGCGCCCTGGTGGGTGTAGGCCTGGCGGCCCTGCCGGGCACCGATCTGCCCGGCCTGCGGGCGCTGCTGGACCTGGGCAGGGTGACGCACCCCTCGGCCCGCGACGTGGCCTTTGTGCTGGCCCCGCGCATCAACGCGGCTGGGCGCATGGGTGAAGCCGACCGCGCCCTGGAACTGCTGACCACCTCTAGCCCTCAGCAGGCCGCCGCCCTGGCGCAGTACCTGGAAGTTCGCAACGGCGAGCGCCGTGAGCTGCAAGACCGGATGTACCGCGAGGCGCTGGAACTGGCCGACCCCAGTGAGCGGGCGCTGCTGGTCACGCGCCCGGACTGGCACCCAGGCGTGATGGGCATCGTGGCGAGCAAGCTGGTGGAACAGTTTTACCGGCCCGTGTATATCGTGGCGCAGGGCAAGGGGTCGGTGCGTTCCACGCCGGGTATCAGCGCGGTGGGGGGCCTGCGCTACAGCCACGATCTGCTGCTGCGTTATGGCGGGCACCCCGGCGCCGCTGGCTTTTCGCTGGACGAGGGCAACTTGCCGCAGCTGCGCAGCCGCTTGCAGGACTACGCTGCGCAGTTCCCGGTGCCGGTGCCGCAGGTCACGCTGGACGCACCGCTGCCCAGCTCTTACGCCACGCTGGAATTGTGGCAGGAGTTGCAGGCTTTTGAGCCGTACGGTGAAGGGCTTCAGCCGCCGCTGTGGCACCTGCGCTCGGCGCTGACCGGCACGCGCCTGGTGGGCCGCAACCAAGACTGCTTGCAATTTCAGGCGGCAGGTCTGCGCGGGATCAAGTTCCGCGAGCGCAGCGCCGCCGAAGGGCCCCGCGACTTGGCAGTGCGGCTGCGGCGCTCGGACTTCCGTGGCCGCGCCTCGGCCGAGTGGGAAGCGGAAGAACTGCGCCCACCCCAGGCGCTCACCCTGGCCGCGCCTAGGGCGGCAGAAGCGGAGAACGCCGGGCGCTCACCCCTCGCCGTGCGCCGCACGCCCGAGCAGGTCCTGGCCCGCCTGAGTGCGCTGGGCAGTGGTGTGGCCGTATACGCGGGCGAAGCGCTGCGGGCCTCGCTGTGCGCCCGGCTGCCGGGGCTGCATTACCTTCAGCCGGACGATCCGGCGCCCAGTTTGCCGCTGGTGCTGTTTGACCTGCCCGCCGCCCCCACACTGGAGCGCTGGCTGCGTGAGCGCCCTGCCGCGGCCCCGCCCGTGACCTTTGCCTGGGGGCGCGAAACCTTGGCCGCGCTGGACGCCGCGCCCCGCAGCGCAGAAGGCTACCACCGCTTTCAGTGGGCCCACGCCTACCTCACGCTGGATGAGGCCGGGTGGGAAGGAGCGGTCCGCGCCCTGAGTGGCCTGGAGTGGGGTGGGGCAGACAGCCTGGAGGCGCCCTCCCCAGTGCCTTCGCTGGCCGCAGCGGGCGACGACTGATGGGCGGCCACCAAAAGGGGCTGAAGGTGTTCCGACCCTTCAGCCGCCCGCTTTTTGTGCCTTCTCCCACTGGGTGCAGCCTCTAGAGCAGTCCATTCTGAGAACTGCTCTCCTATCGCGCACTCGCTCCGCTCGCCAAAAAGATGAATCTCCTCTTGGGCGTGCTCTAGTTGGCCTCGGCTTCGCCGCTCAGCTCGGCCTGGGCGCGGTGCAGCACGGGGCTGTCTTCCGGCGACTGCCCGGCGATTTCGGCCAGGTACAGCGCGGTCCAGGCGCCCAGGTACCACAGCGCCAACCCCGGCGCGTAGTCGCTGTCGCCGCCGTGCTCAGCGAATGGCAGGTGGATCACTTCGTCCACCCGGCTGTCCATGATTTCGCGCCCCAGTTCCAGCCTTGGGTTGAGGTCGCCCAGAATCAGGCCCACCTTGGCGTCGCCCTGCTCGTGCTGCGCTTCAAACATGCCGCTCAGTACCGGGAGAGGATCGCCCAGCACCGGCACGCTGTAGCTTTTGCCCACGCGGGCCAGCAGCTGTTGCCAGGCCAGCACCAGTCCTTCGGCGCCTTCATCGGCCAGCAGCAGCGGTGTGCGGCTGTGCAGCCGCCAGGCCAGTTCGCGCGCGGGGTTGCCTTCTACGCCCTCGCCGGCGCAGCTTTGCGCCAGCGTGGCAAGCAGGCGGTCGGCTTTCTGCGCCTCGGCGGCATTGCCGCTGGCGTAGGCCAGATACTGCGCGCCGTGATAGGTGGCGGTGACGCCGCTTGGAATCAGCGTGTCGATGTGTTCGGCGTCCCCGCCGGTGGCGACGCGGCGCACCTGCGCGCCGGCCGCCTCGGCCAGGGCGGTGTATTCCAGGGCCAGAGGGGCGCTGTCGGGGCTGCCCAGCACGAACTGGGTGCCGCTGGTGCTCAGCGAGGCGGCGATCAGGGGTTCGGCCAGCAGCGCGGCCAGGGTGCCCTCGCCGGTGCCGACGGCGCCATAAGGGCCACTTTGCACCTGAACGGGGCCGCTGTAGCTGCCCGGCAGGGCAAGCAAAAGAGAATGCAGACTCATGGGCTGAATCTTATACGGATTGCGGCGAGGCCGCCCAGCCCCCTGCCTTGCCGCGCATTCCCACAGGCCAGGAAGCTCATAGAGGTGCGTGATACAATGAATGGCGTGTTTGAGGGCCGCATCTTCGGGGGAAAAGTCAGGCGAGCCGGAGCACTTCTCCAGCCAGTTAACCTCCACCCAACGAAAAAGCACCACCCTTCGGGGTGGCGCTTCTTTGTATCTGGTGTACCCGATTGGATTCGAACCAACGACCTTTAGCTCCGGAGGCTAACGCTCTATCCAGCTGAGCTACGGGTACGCGCAAGCTCAAGTAAAGTATCACGTCCGTGAGGAGGACTTCAAGTGAACAAGAAAACTGGTCTCAATGCTCTGCTTATCGTGCTGGCGCTGCTGATGGTCGGCGGCATGGCCCTACAGTTCCTGCCCGGTGACGGCGCCAAAACCATCACCAACGCGGTGCGCGGCGAACAGGGCACCCCAGCCATCCGCGTCAACGGCAAGGCGATCACCGCCGAGAAGCTGCAAAGCATTCAGGACAACAACCCTTCGCCGTTCACGTCGCAGGGCAAAGCGCTGCAAGACGACTTCCGCACGTTCATGATTTCGCAGGTGGTGCGCCAGGAGCTGATGGCGCAGGCTGCCAGCGACATCAACGTGACCCGTGAGGACGTGAACGCCGAAGTGACCAAGGTGCGCGAGCAAAACAGCCTCACCGACGACGCCGCCTGGACC
>JAUNHF010000087.1 GCA_030524065.1 Deinococcus sp. | reverse complement strand
TCCTTTCTATAGCGCTCCGCAGCATATCTTCTGTTTGACCTCATCTTCCTCAAGCCCCCTGGCCCTGTGCCCGGGGGCTTTTCTGTTGCTCTGAGTCCTGTAGCAGTGTGAGATGCTCCGCAGCTGCTTGCGAACTACCTTCTGGGCCTTACGCTAGACTGCTGCCATGCCGAATGAATTTGGACAGGCCCAGCAGGACGTCAATACCCTCAGCAAAAAACCGGGAAATGACGCCCTCCTGAAACTGTATGGGCTGTACAAGCAGGCCACCGAAGGGGACGTGACCGGAGAGCGACCGGGCGGATTTGACTTCCGAGGAGCGGCAAAATATGACGCATGGCAAGCTCAGCAGGGCAAGAGCTCGGAGCAGGCCCAGCAGGACTATGTCGAACTGGTCCGTGATCTGATGCGCCAGGATCAGGGATAAGGAACGGCTGCTGGCCGTGAGCACTCTACCTGCCCAGCAAGATATGGGCGTGCCTGCACCGGCACTGGTTTTTCAGGAGCTGAAAGCCAGGATGGAGAGCATGGCGGCTGAATACGCAGGGTCTCTGCCAGCCCAGGACATGGCCAGTATGATCCTGGGGCTGGAGGGAATCTTGCCGCAGGTGCCGCAGATTTCGGCGGTTCCCCTGGGCGACCGGGACGGCGCTTACGACCCCGAACATCACCTGATTCTGATTGATAGTGCCGCCAGCCCTCAGCGTCAGCGCTTTACCCTGGCCCATGAGATCAGCCACGCTTTGCTGCTCAACGATGACGATCTGCTGAGTGATGTGCATGACCTGTTTGAGGGTGACCGCCTGGAGCAGGCGATAGAAACGCTGTGCAATGTGGGAGCCGCGGCCATGCTGATGCCGCCTGCGCTGGTTCAAGACGTGCTGGCCCGGTTCGGGCCCACTGGCCGGGCGCTGAGCGAGCTGGCCCGGCGGGCCGATGTTAGTGCTTCGGCGGCTCTATACACCCTGGCGGGCGAAACCGAAACCGCCGTGCTCTATGCCGTGTGTGGAACGGGCCGTGGGGCCGGCGACCGCCTCCAGGTGCGGGCCAGTGCAGCTTCGTCTTCATTTCCCTATGGGCTATCCGCCGGGACGGTAATCCCGGAAGGTCATCCTGTGCAGGAGGCCAGGGCCAGTGGGCTGCCGGTCGAAACTGCCAGCTATCTGCCGTTTCGTTCGGGGCGCCGTATGCCCGCCTACGTGACAGCCTATCCTGCTGGTGGCCTGGTCACGGTGGCCTTTGCACTGGGAAAAGCTCAGCTGGAGCGTCTCTCCGGCGCGCCTGTTGATTCAGGGGAGACAGGCTTTGGTGGCCCGTCAGCCACGGCTACCGAGGGCGCAGCGGAGTAGTCCTCCCCGGCTTCCAACTGCTCCCCAGCAGTTATGCTGTCGGATATGACCCTGGCCTGGCCGACACGTCCGCACCGTCTCCAGTTTTGCCGCCCGCTGCCCCCTGTTGCCGGCGTCACTGGGCAAGGGGGCCGCTGGCAGCTGGAATGGACCGGCTGCGCTGTGATGGGCATCCTGAACGTGACGCCCGATTCCTTTAGTGATGGCGGCCAGTACGCTGGACTGACCGCTGCGCTGGCCCAGGCAGAGGAGATGCGCCGCGCTGGCGCACTGATGATTGACGTGGGAGGGGAGAGCACCCGGCCAGGGTCCAGTGGGGTGGACGCCGCTAAGGAAATTGACCGGGTGCGGCCAGTGGTCGCAGCGCTGGCCGCACGCGGATTTATCGTCAGCGTGGATACCCTCAAGGCTGAGGTGGCGGAAGTGAGCCTGCAGGCTGGTGCCCACCTGATCAACGACGTCTCTGGCCTGCGCGACCCCCGGATGGTGCAGGTGTGTGCCGCAGCGGGTGCGCCCGTTTGTCTGATGCACATGCAGGGTGAGCCGCGCACCATGCAGCACCGCCCGCAGTATGAAGATGTGGTGGCAGAAGTCCACGGCTACCTGCGCCGCGAGGCGGAGCGGGTGCAGGCCGCTGGCGTGCCGGACGTGCTGCTGGACCCTGGCCTGGGCTTTGGCAAGACGCTGGAACATAACCTGAGCCTGCTGCGGGCGGTGCCTGACCTGGCGGCTTCGCCCTGGCCGGTGTTGATCGGAGCCAGCCGCAAAGGCATGATCGGGGCGCTGTCGGGCGAACAAGACCCGGCGCGGCGCGATCCCGGCTCGCTGGCGGTGCATCTGCACGCGGCGCGGGCCGGCGCAGCGATGGTGCGCGTGCATGCCGTGCCCGAGCACATGCAGGCGCTGAAGGTGCAAGCAGGCCTGGACAGCCTGATCAGAGGCGACGCATGAACAGCCGCGTGGTGTTGCAGGGCCTGGAGTTCTTCGGGCGACACGGGGTCTTTACCGCCGAGGCCGAGTTGGGTGCCCGCTTCGTGGTGGACGCTGAGCTGCACTACCCTTTTGCCGACCTGGACGATGATCTGTCCGGGGCCGTGAACTACGCCGAGGCCTATGCACTGATTGCCCGGCTGGTCACTGGGGAACGCTTTGACCTGATCGAAACGCTGACGGCCCGCATTGCGCGTGAGCTGCTGGCTGCTCATGCGCCCCTGCGGCGGGTCACGGTGCGGGTTCACAAGCCAGCGGCGCCGGTCGCCGGGATTTTCCGTGACATCTATGCCGAGCTGACCCTGGACCGCGAGACACTGCTGTCCTCTGAGCAAGCGCCGGCCCCTGAGCAGTGCCCGTGACCTGCGCTTATATCGCGCTGGGAGCCAACCTGGGTGAGCCCTTGCCCACGCTGCGGGCTGCCCTGGCCGGGCTGGCACGCCTGGGTGAGGTGGGCGGAGTCAGCCGGCTTTACCGCACAGCTCCGGTGGGTGGGCCGCCGGGACAGCCCGACTATCTGAATGCGGCGGCGGCGCTGGACACCTCCCTGGCCCCCCTGGCCCTGCTGGACGGATTACAGGCGCTGGAAACCCAGGCCGGGCGCACCCGCACGGTGCGCTGGGAAGCCCGCACCCTGGACCTGGACCTGATTGTGTACGGGACACAGGTGCTTACCTCGGCGCGCCTGACCGTACCGCATCCGCTGGCCTGGGAGCGGGCCTTTGTGCTGGCGCCGCTGGCCGATCTGGCTCCCGACCTGCGCCATCCGGTCAGCGGCGAAACGGTGCAGCGGGCGCTGGCGCGGACCGGGATACTGGACACTTTGCCAGTGCAGGACGAGAGCTGGAACAGCTGAGTGCCCGCAAACGCGCTATTGTGGAAGCCATATGAACGAACACACGACCAAATCCAGCCCGGGTGGATCGGGGCGCACGGCGCTCTGGATCGTGCTGGCTCTGGCCCTGGCCGCCCTGGCCTACCTGACCCTGGGACTGGCCATTCCCAACAACCCGCTGTACTCCGACCGTGACGCCCACGGCATCAGCAAATACCAGTTCCTGGAGCACTGCCAAGAACAGATTGCCGAGGCGCCCGAGATGGGCGAGATTCGCAGCGCCCTGACCGCCCAGAACATGCTGGGCGAGGACGACAGCGTGCGCAGTGAAATGCTGCTGGAGTCGGACGAGTTGGTAGACAGCATCCGGGTTTCCAACGAGCCCGGCCAGAGCTGGGCCATGGCCGCGCCAGTGCTGCTGCGCTCGCAGTTGACGAACGAGCCGCTGCTACAGGCCTATGCCCAGTGCTCGTACGACCGCGAAGCTGGCAAGACCGTGGTGACCCTGCAACCTACCCGCTAAAAGTACCGGGCAAGGTGTTCCCGCGCTGCGCTTCCCTGCGGGGAAGCCTTTTTATTTTTTATGCCCGGCCGGCCTGCCAGTCGTTCCACAGCTGCTGCGCCAGGGTGCGGGTAGGACCGTCGCCAGCGGTCCGGGCGTAACTGACTCCCCAGCGCAGATGCTGTTCGCTGGCCCCCAGGCGCCCGCTCAACTGGGTCAGGACGTACAGCCGCAGATGAACCTGGGCCAGTAAGGTATCGCGCGCTGCACTGGGCCGCAGGCGCAGCAATTGAGCCAGCGCACGGTCCAGTTGCGAGTCGGCCCGGCCCGGCTGCCCGGCGGCGTAGGCCCGCTCAGCTCCTTCCAGGGCGGCGGCGGCGTCGCTCAGAGACGGTTTCATACGGCTCAGTTTACCCCCGCTGCACAGACCCTCCCGCTATGCTGGGGGCATGAGCGGCGTAGGAGACAGTTCGGTAGATGCAGTGATGTGGGGCTGGCTGGGCGCGGGCCTGCTGGTGGTCGCTGGCTACGCCTGGGGCCGGCAGGTGTCTCACCGTGGGGTGACGGGGCCGTGGCTGATCGCCACACTGGCGCTGACGGTGGCCGGTTTGTATCTGGTGGCCAAAGGGGCACTGGCCGGCCATGACCTGCCGGTCACGGTGGGCCTGATCGGCGCAGTCGCGGCCTCGCTGCTATCGGTGTACAGCTCTGAATGAGGGTGGCCCCAGCTGAGGGGGGGCGCGCGCAGGGCAGCGGGAGCCAGACCAACGGAGCCAGCCCAGCAAAAAGCCCCCGACCAGTGGGGGCTTCAGTGAGGGCTTCTCACGCTGCCAGGCGGGCGCTGGCTTCAGCTTTCGCTACGCGGTTCGCCGTCGCCAGGGCCGAAGGTCAGGCGGCTGAGTTCGGACGGCCCGCTGGGGGCTGGCTGATCGGGAGCGGATTGTTCCGGGCTGGGCTGGCCGGGGATCTGCTGGCCTTCCGGGCTGGCCCAGCCACCCTGCGGCCGGTCACCCTGTGCCCGGTCACTTGGGGCCCGGTCGGAACGCTCGCGGCGGGGGCCACGGTCACCGCGTCCAGGCCCATCGCGGCGCTCACCCCGTGGGGCACGCGCCTCACGCGGCGGCACTTTGCCTTCCAGCTCGGGGCGGATCAGGTCAATCTTACCCCGGTCGTCAATATTCACGATTTTGACGCGTACCTTGTCGCCCATCAGCATGGCTTCTTCGACCATTTCGATGCGCGCCTCGCTCATTTGCGAGATGTGCAGCATGCCGTCCTGGCCAGGGAAGAGGTTGATAAAGGCCCCGAACGGCGCAATCTTGACCACCGTGCCCTCGAACTCGTCGCCCACCTTGGGCTGATAGGTGACGGCGGTGATGCGCTCCTGCACGGCCTGGGCGGCTGCGCCACTGGCGCTGAAAATCCGCACCAGGCCGTCTTCCTCAATCGTCACCTGCGCGCCCATGGCTTCCAGCTCGCGCACCTGCTTGCCGCCTGGGCCAATCACTTTGCCGATCAGCTCGGGGTCAATCCGCATAGAGATGATGCGCGGGGCTGTGGGCGACAGCTCGGCGCGGGGGGCGGGCAGCACTTCAGCCATTTTGCCCAGGATATGCAGCCGGGCTTCCTTGGCCTGCGCCAGCGCTTCACGCATGATGGTGGGAGTAATGCCCGCAATTTTGATATCCATCTGGAGCGCGGTGACGCCCTCAGCGGTGCCGCAGACCTTGAAGTCCATATCGCCCAGGGCGTCTTCCAGGCCCAGAATATCGGTGAGGATGCGGTAACGCCCCTCTTCCATGACCAGGCCCATCGCCACGCCGGCCACCGGTGCCTTGATCGGCACGCCGGCGTCCATCAGCGACAGCGCCCCACTACATACGGTCGCCATAGAGCTGGAGCCGTTGGACTCCAGCACTTCGCCCACCACGCGGATCACGTAGGGAAACTCCTCGAAGGAAGGCAGCACGGCGCTCAGCGCCCGCTTGGCAAGGTTGCCGTGGCCGACTTCGCGGCGCGACTGCGCGCCCATGCGCTTGACTTCGCCGGTGGAATAGGGCGGAAAGTTGTAGTGCAGCAAGAACTTGTCGCCGGTTTCCTCGGTGAGGTCGTCAATCAGGATTTCGTCGCGCTCGGTGCCCAGGGTGGTCACGCCCAGCACCTGGGTTTCGCCGCGCGTAAAAATAGCGCTGCCGTGGGCGCAGGGCAGCGGCCGCGTCTCGATCCAGATGGGCCGCACCGTGCGGGTGTCGCGGCCGTCGGCCCGCAGGTCTTCTTCCAGAATCAGACGGCGCAGTTCCTGTTTTTCGACCCGCGAAAAAGCGGTTTTTAGCTCCTCTATTTTGGCGCCGGCCGCGTCGGCTTCGCCTTCGGGCAGCCGGTCCTGAATCAGGCGGTCACGCAGCGCCTTGAGGTTGGTGCTGCGGTCCTGCTTGCGCAGGGTCAGCAGGGCGTCGCGCAGGCCGCCGGCGCGGGCCGCTTCGGCCAGTTCGGGCACCAGGTCGGGGCCCAGGTTATCGTCGGCCAGATAGTTGAACTTTTCGCGGCCCAGCTCCTCGCGCATGGTTTCGATCAGGCCGATCACGCCCTGCATCTCGGCGTGCGCGAACTCGATGGCGTCCACCAGGTCGTCTTCGGCCACCACCTGCGCGCCGGCTTCTACCATCATTACCGCGTCGCGGGTGCCGGCCACCACCAAGTCCAGGTCAGAAGTCGCCAGCTGCGCGGCGGTGGGGTTGATGACGAATTCGCCCCCAACCCGGCCCACCCGCACGCAGGCGGTGGGGCCACCCCAGGGAATGTCGGAGATGCTCAGCGCGGCGGCGGCGCCGATCGGCCCCAGCACGTCGGGGGCGTTTTGCTGGTCGGCGCTCAGCACCGTGATGATGACCTGGGTTTCGTGGCGGTAGCCTTTTGGGAACAGCGGCCGAATCTGCCGGTCGGTGATGCGGGCACTTAAGATGGCCCGCTCACCGGGGCGGCCTTCGCGCCGCTGGAAGGAGCCGGGGATTTTGCCCACGGCGTAGTGCTTTTCCTCGAATTCTACTGTGAGCGGCAAAAAGTCCAGGGTGCTTTTTTCCTGCCGGGCCTGGGCGGTGACCAGCAGCAAGGTATCGCCGTAGCGCAGCGTGACCGAGCCGCTGACCAGCTTGGCCAGCCGCCCCGTCTCGAGGGTCAGTTCACGGCCGCCCAGCACCGTCTTGTAAGTCTTTCCTAACATTCCCGCAGTCTAGCCCGCAGGGCGCTGCTAAACTGCGGGGCGTGACCCCGAACGACCCCGCTGCCGCACAGAGTTCCAAGACGCAGCTGGCGGCCCGCTGGCTGAAGGCCGGCCAAAATGTCAAAGACTCGGTGCGCGGCGCTTTGCTCAGCGGCTACGAAGCGCGCCTGGCGGCGCAGGTGCAGGCACACGGCGCGGTGCCGCAGCACTTGGGCCTGATTCTGGACGGCAACCGCCGCTTTGCCCGGGCCGCCGGGTTGCAGCGCGAGATGGGCCATTCTATCGGCGCCGACAAGGCCCACGAGGTGCTGGAATGGTGCCTGGAACTGGGCATCCCGGCGGTGACCATCTGGGTGCTGAGCACCGACAACGCCGGCCGCGACCCGGACGAACTGGG
>JAUNHF010000086.1 GCA_030524065.1 Deinococcus sp. | reverse complement strand
TTGGAGTCGGTGCCGCTCATGTTGTAGCCGCCGAAGGGCTGCACGCCCACGATTGCGCCCGTAATCTTGCGGTTGAAGTACAGGTTGCCCACTTCAAACTCCTCACGGGCCTGTTCCAGACGCTCGCGGGAGTTGCTGATCACGCCGCCGGTCAGGCCATACTCAGTCGAGTTGGCGATATCCAGGGCGTCTTGCCAGTCCTTGGCACGCAGCACGGTTACCACTGGACCAAAGATTTCTTCCTGTGCCATGCGGGCGTCACGCTGCACGTCGCCCACGATGGTGGGGCTCACGTAGTACCCCTGCTTGCCGCCACACTCGCCAGGAGCCTCGCCGCCCAGCAGCACTTGGCCTTCACTGGGCGCCAGTTCCAGGTAAGACTTGATCTTGTCAAAGCTCATCTGGTTGACCACGGCGGTGACGGGGGCGTTTTCCTCGCCGGTGCCCATCTTCAGGCTGCGGGCACGTTCCACAAACTGGCCCACCACTTCGTCATACACGCTGTCCACCACAATCAGGCGGCTCATGGCGCTGCACTTCTGGCCGTTAAAGCCGAAAGCGCCCTGGGTCGCGGCGGTCACAGCCGTTTCGAGGTCGGCGGTTTCGTCCACAATCAGGCCGTCCTTGCCGCCCAGTTCCATCACCACGCGCTTGATCCACTTTTGCCCCGGCTGCACTTTGGCCGCCACTTCGTTGATGTGCAGGCCTACGGCGCGGCTGCCGGTGAAGGTGATAAAGCGGGTCTTGGCGTGCGTAGTCAGGTATTCGCCCACTTCTTTGCCCACGCCGGGCAGGAACTGAATCACGCCGGCGGGCAGGCCCGCTTCCAGCATGATGTCCATCATGAACCCGGCAATCAGTCCGGCGTCCTCGGCAGGCTTCACAATCACGCAGTTGCCCACCACCACGGGAGCCACAGCCATACCGATAAAGATGGCGCAGGGGAAGTTCCAGGGGCTGATGCTGACGCCCACGCCCAGCGGAATGCTCATCAGGCCGTTTTCTTCGCCTTCAAACCACGTGGTTTCGCTGCTGCCGAAGCCCGCGTACTTCATGGCGCTGCGGGCGTAGTACTCCAGAAAGTCAATCGCTTCGGCCACTTCCA
Organism: Deinococcus sp.; assembly: GCA_030524065.1. Taxonomy (GTDB): domain Bacteria; phylum Deinococcota; class Deinococci; order Deinococcales; family Deinococcaceae; genus Deinococcus. Next base: position 6,373 of record JAUNHF010000086.1, on the reverse strand, counting down.
CGTCGGCCTCGGCGTAGTTTTTGCCCACTTCGATGCTCATCAGAGCGCAGGCTTCCAGGCGGCGGCGCTTCAGAATCGCGGCGGCTTTCAGCAGAATGCGGGCGCGGGCGTCCATGTCCCACTTTTTCCAGTCTTCAAAGGCTTTCCAAGCGCCTTGCAGGGCGTTTTCAGCGTCCTGGATGGTCGCTTTGGCGGTGGCGCCGACCACTTCGGCCGTGTCGCAGGGGTTGCGGCTCTCAATCTTCTCAGCGGTGTCTACCCGCTCACCGTCAATAACCAGCGGGTAGTGCTTGCCGACCAGTTCGCTGCGGACTTTGGCGAGGGCTTCTTGGTACGCTCTCACGTTTTCCTCTTTGGTGAAGTCGGTGAAGGTTTGCGGGCGGTATTCCTGAACTTTAATCATCGGAAATCTCCTTCTGGGAGGCGGCTCAAAGGGGCGAATGCGTACAGCAGTCTAACTCTACTTCAGGCTGTGTACCGTGGGCTGAGCTGCGGCCAGGCGGGAGAAGTAGGCTCATGCGCCGGGCCGCATTCGGTTAGGGCTTTGGCAGTGGGCGCTGGTACACCGCTTCACTCGCGTCAGCAAACAAGAACGGCTGCACGTCTACCACCTCAGCGGGCCAAACGGTGACGGTCTGGCCCGCTGCGTTCAGGTACTCGGTGGCCTGAGCAGCAGCGCGGGCTTCTGCCCTGGCCTGGGCCTCCTGCACCGAGGTGGCCTCAATGATGTGAAACTCCTCGCGCCAATCATCAAGATTCAGGGCCTGGACAGTGGTGCGGCAGTGCAGGACGGCGAAATAGAGCGGCTCTGTCGCCGCCCCCCCACTCAAGGTCACAGCAGCCCGCGCAGCACGAACATCACGTTCTGCGGACGCTCGGCGATGCGGCGCGAGTAATAACCGTACCACTCCTTGCCGAACGGAATATACGAGCGCACCGTGTAGCCCTGCTCGGCCAGCTCACGCTGAAGGTCCTCGCGGATGCCGTACAGCAGCTGAAACTCAAACTGGCTCTTGGGAATGCCGTGCGCCAGTGCAAAGTGCATCACGTCATAGATGATGTGGTGGTCGTGGGTCGCCACGTTGCAGTAGTTGCCGGCCTTGAGGTGCGCGTAGACCAGGCGGCGGTAGGCGGCGTCAATTTCGGGTTTGCTCTGTAGGGCGACCGATTCGGGCTCCAGGTAGGCGCCCTTGACCATGCGGAGGTTGGGGCGCAGGTCGTCCAGGCTGGCGCGGTCCTTCTCGGAGCGGTGCAGGTAGGCTTGCAGCACCGTGCCCACATGCTGATGGCCGAATTCTTCTACCAGGCGGCGGAAAATCTGTAGGGTCGAGTCCACGCGGGTGTGGTCTTCCATGTCCAGATTCACGAAGCCGCCGTAGCGCTTGGCCCGCTCCACGACGCGGCGGGTGTTGACGTAGCCGAGGTCCTGTCCGTCCGGCGCGGTCTGGCCCTGGCCCAGCGCCGACATCTTCACGCTGTTGTAGGGGGTCAGGCCAGCCGCGTGAACCTGGTCAATGGTCTCCAGAATCATCTCGGTCTTGGTGTTGGCCGGCTCCGGCGTATTGACAAACTCGCCCAGCAGATCAAGGTTGCCCAGAATGCCCTGGGCCTCCAGCCGCTTGATAGCGGCAATGGCGTCTTCTGCCGTCTCGCCCGATACGAAACGTTGGGCCAGCGCCCAGCCCTGCTTGCTCACGATTTTTTCCACCACCGGGTTGCCGGCCACGCTCAGGGCCACCTGGCGGTACAGCTGCTCAAATTGACTCATATTGGCTTCTATTCTAGGGCTTCTGAGCGGCCAGATGCGGCCTGGGTACGCTGTGCCCGCTTCAGCGTCGGCGCGGCCAAACGCCCGTGGTCCACAGCGCTCCGGCCACCAGGACCGGCTGAAACAGCAGCCGCACAAAGCGCTTCTGGTCGCTGTCCAGTCCAAAGGCATCGGTCTGGGTGAGGTACTGGGACACGTTGCCCGGAAATACGGCGGTGAAGAATCCAGCGCTGATCACGCCCAGCGTGCGGCGGTGCTGCGGCAGAGCAATCAGGGCCGCGCCCAGGGCAATCTCGGCCACGCCCGAAGCCACCACGATAAAGTCCTCGTTCAGATGCAGCGGGCCGTCCGTGAGCATGTCGGGCACCTGCGCTGGGAAGTCGTCGCGGGCAAACGTGAGGTGACCGATCCCGGCGGTGACCAGGGCGCCGCCCAGCAGCAGGCGGCCGGCAGTTTGGAGAGGGGTGGGGGCGGCATGGTCCTGGGACGAAGGCATTGAAGTGCTCATGCCCTACGCTGGCACGCCGGCGCCGCTGCAAAGTGAGCCCAACTCACGGGCGGGGGCTTTCCCTGAAGAATTGCCGAAGTGTGTACCGGGGCTGCCCGCGGCTATGAACGGCGCTTTGCCCACACGGTCTGCTCAGGGCCTCCCTGGGGGTTGGTGTGGGGGCCACGCCTTTTGCCGCGCTCAGAACATCTCGGCGCCGGATTCGACCGGGAAGATGCGCTCGGCCAGACTGCGCAGACCAGCGGTGCCCGCACGGCCCTGGCACTGGGCAGTGGCGCAGCACAGCGTCACATAACGGCTGCGGCGCTGGGCGACCACCACACGGTAGATGGCGGCTTCGCTGGGCGAGCGGGTGTAGTGGCACAGGTCGCAGTGCAGGGCGTTTTTGGCCTGCCCGCTCAGGGGCGTGAATTCGGCCAGCTGCCGCCCATGTACCAGTGCCAGGCGGCCGTCCGCCACCGGATACAGGCCCAGCGTGGGCTCGCTGCGGCCCGCGTCCTGCGGCAAGTCGGCGCTCTCAGGAAACAGTTCACGCAGCAATTCGGCGGCACTGAACGACGGCGCGGCTGGCTTTTTGGAAGAGTCGCTCATCTGCCCTGCATGCTAGCGGCCCCCGCTGGGCGCGACTGTGGCTCTGGTGCCGCCCCACCCAAGTTCTTAGGTGTGCAGGCATACGCGCAGGCCTAATCTGCGTGCAGGTGCGGCCAGCTGCGGACTTTGCCCACCTGCACCCCCACGAAGCGTTCCAGGCCCTGCCACAGCGGAGCGCGGTCCTCGGCGGGCACGGGGCGGTCCATGTTCTCACGGACGCTGCGCCGCACCCCATGCCGCAGAAAGTCCAGGCTGGATGGGCTCAGCGCCCGCTGGTGCGAGCAGCGCCCACACAGCATCTCGCCGCCAAACGGGTCGGGGTGCTGGGGATCGGGCGCCCCGCAGCGCACGCAGGCGCGGGTGCGCGGCGGAAAGCCGGCCAGCCCCAGCAGCTTGTAGCTCATGACCAGGGCCACCCACTCGGGGTCCTGGTGGTGGGCGATGCCGCGCAGGGCTCCCGCAAACAGATCAAAGGCCTGCTCGCCGTATTCGCCCTCCTCACCTTCTTGGAACAACAGGTCGGCCAGCTCGGCCAGCAGGTGCGCGTAGGGGTGGCGCCCCGGCAGGGCCAGCCGGGGCAGCGCTCCTTCCAGGCTCGCTTGCTGGATCACCGCCAGCTCGTCGCCGGGGCGGGCGTACACCTGTAGCCCTACGTGGTGAAACAGGTTCAGCGCCCCCGCGTGCTTGCCGCGCAGCCCCCCGCGCGCAATGGCCCGCAGTTTGCCCTGGGGGGTCAGCAAGCTGACGATCAGGTCGCCCTTGGGGGTTTTCCAGCGCCGCAGCACCACGCCGCTGCGCGAGTTGGAGCGCTGGCGGCGCGCCGGGCGGGCCGGGGCTGGATGGTGGGGGAGGGGCGGCTGCGTCACAGCCCGCACTCTAGCGCTGGGGTGGGCAGCCGACCGTGGCAGGCGGCAGGGTCGCCGGCGGCGGGGAGAGCAATGTGCGCCTCCCCACTTCTCCTCGTCCACGCTGAACAGACGCGCCGGCGCTGGCCCCCTAGGTTCTGGGCGGGCGCGGTCTCTAGACTGGGCGGCATGACACTTCTCGACATGGTCGGCCCAGTGATGGTCGGCCCCAGCAGCAGCCACACGGCCGGGGCCTGCCGCATCGGGCTGGCCGCGCACCACCTGCTGGGCGAGGCCCCCCGCCACGCCGAGATCGGGCTGCACGCTTCTTTTGCCAAGACGGGGCGTGGTCACGGCACCCACTTTGCGCTGGTGGCCGGGCTGCTTGGGTACGCCCCCGACGACCCCCGCCTGCCAGACAGCTTTGGGCACGCCCGCGCTGCGGGGCTGAGCTTTGACTTTGAGCACATTGAGCTGGCCGACGTTCACCCCAATACGGCCCGGATTCGTCTGCGGGGCGACTCCCGCAGCACCGAACTCACCGCCAGTTCCACCGGGGGCGGCGTGATTGTGGTGACCAGCATCAACGGCAGCGCGGTGAACATCAGCGCAGGCTACCCGACCCTGGTGCTTCAGTATGAGGACCGCCCCGGCATCCTGGCCCGCATCACCACCGCGATTGCCGCTGAGGAAATCAACATCGCCACGCTCAGCTGCACCCGTGACCGGCGCGGCGGCTCGGCGCTGGTGGCGATTGAGATGGACGGCCCCGGCGTGCATCCCGGCGTGCTGGAAACATTCCTGCGTTATCCCAGCATGCAGTGGGTCCAGCTGATGCCCAAGCTGATGGACGGCTAAGGACCGCCAGTGAAAAGCAGAGGGCGAAATGGAGGGGGCTGGGCAGTGGCCCGCTGATTTGCCGCGTTCCCCCTTTTGCCTTTGCCCCAACCCATTACTCTCAGTCTCAAGGAGAATCTTATGAATCTAGATGACATCATGCAGGCCCCCGCGCCGGCGTCCGAGTGGGTGCTGGCGCGCGACTGCGAAGAATCCGGCCTGGAGCCGCAGGCGGTCAGGGACGAGATGCGCCGCCGGATCACCGAAATGCGCGACTCGGTCAAGCGCGGCCTGCAAAGCGACGCCAAGAGCATCACCGGCATGGTGGGCTGGAACGCCAAGGGCCTGTGGGAGGCGCCCGACACGCTCAACGCCCCGCTGCTGGTGCGGGTGCAGGCCTATGCCATGGCCGTGAACGAGGAAAATGCCCGGATGGGCCGCATCGTGGCGGCGCCCACGGCGGGCAGCGCCGGCACAGTGCCCGGAGCGCTGCTGGGCGTGGCCGACCACCTCGGTATTGACGATGACCGGCTGGTCGGACCGCTGATTCTGGCCGCTGGGATTGGCAAAGCCATCAGCAAAAAGATGTTCATTTCGGGCGCGGCGGGTGGATGTCAGGCCGAAATCGGCTCCAGCGCCGCGATGGCCGCCGCCGCCGTCACTGAGCTGATGGGCGGCTCCCCCCGCGCCGCCGTGCACGCCGCTGCCCTGGCACTGACCAACACCATCGGGCTGGTGTGCGACCCGGTAGGTGGCTACGTAGAAGTCCCCTGCGTGAGCCGCAACGCCTTTTACGCCGTCCACGCGGTGAGCGCCGCGCAGCTGGCGCTGGCAAACCTCGAAAGCTTTATTCCGCCCGACGAGGTGGTCACCGCGATGGCCGAAGTGGGCCGCATGATGCCCGCAGCGCTGCGTGAAACGGCGGAAGGTGGCCTGGCACAGACGCCGACGGGCCGGCAGATCATGGAGCGCATGGAAAGCGGCGAGATGGACCCACTGCCGCTGCTTCAGTAACGTTCAGAAGGTCGCGGGGGCGCGGCTTGATTGGCCGTCCAGCCAGCGCTGCGCCCCCGGCCGGTGTTCCTCACGGTGATGTGCCAGGGTGCCGCGCAATACATCCAGCAGGGTGTACCCTTCCAGCCAGTCTCTAGGTCGGGTAAGGTTGTCTTCGCCCAGCGCCTGCGCCCGCTCCAGCACTTCTGCGAAACCGTGCTCCCAGGCGGCGCGAGTCTCGGCCCAGCTCTGCTCCTGGGCGGCTGCCTGAATCTGGGCATTGACCGTGTTCAGGTCTTGCCCGTCAGGATTTTGGCGGCCTGTCCAGGCAGGGTAGGTCAGTCCAGCGCCGTCTGGTGCGGCCCACAGCCGGGCCAGGGTCACTTCCTGCCAGGCGCCCAGGTGGGCCAGCAGCTCGCGCCAGGTCCAGGCGTTCTGCATCCGAACCTCGGTCAGGTGCAGCCGCTCGGCCTGGGCATTCATGGCCTGCCATACCCGGAACTCGCGGTGCACCTCTGCCAGCACGGAGGCTGCCGTCATCAGCTCAGGAACTCTACCAGCGCCCGGTTAAAGGCCTCCGGCTCGTCCAGGTTAGACAGGTGGCCCGCGCCCTCAATGACCTTGAGCTGGCCGCCGCTCAGGTCCGCGTTTTCCCGGGCCTGTTCGGGCGGGGTCAGCTCGTCTTCGCTGCCCACGAGTGCCAGCACCTGCACGCCCCCCTCACCCGCGCGGCGCAGCACACCCCGGCGGTCGGCGCGGGCCGCCATCGCCCGCAGCGCGGCGGCGATGCCCTCGCGGCTGGCCTCGCGGGTCATCCGGGCGGTCTGTTCG
>JAUNHF010000085.1:3256-7555 GCA_030524065.1 Deinococcus sp. | reverse complement strand
CCTGCAAGTCGGCCTTGGCTTCCTCGCAGCCGGCCACGTCCGCAAAGGTCACGCCGACTTTTTCGGGAGCAATGGCCGTGACCTTGCTTTTGCCAAAGGCGCTGGCAGCGGCGCCGCTCTGCTGCGTCCGGATGGTCCGCCACATCACCAGCAGAATCAGCAGGGTGACAGCGATGGGCAGAATTTGGCCCAGCCACGCCAAAGACGAACGTGACGAGCTGACTGTCAGTGGGATCCCCGCCCCACGCAGCAGCGTCAGCGTTTCGGCGTCGGGCGGCAGGGCCACCGCCTCAGGGCCCGGCCGGTCGCTGACCATTACGGAGGCGTTCCCCGAGCTGCTCAGCTTCACCGAGGTGATTTTGCCGGCCCGCAGGTCCTGCAAAAATTGCTCGGAGGTGTAGGCCGGCAGCGAGCTGGTGGCCTGCTCCGAGGCGTCCGGTGCGCTGGTCGCCGGCGCGCCTTCTGGGGCGGGAGAATCTGTCCGAGCGGCGGTGTCGCCCGCTGAGTCCTGAAAGGTGCCCGCACTCTGATGGCTCACCGGAGCTTGCTGCGCCGAAGTCGCTGCCGGCCCGCAGGCCATCAGTAAGGTGACCATTAGGGAAGTCACCAGCAATGGTGGAGTCGGCAGCAGGCCGCCCAGCGCGGGAGTGGTGCCGCCATCAGGGCGCCGAGTGCGGACAGGGCAGACCGGGCGCAGGTGCATGAGACCAATCTAGAGCATGCTCCCCAGGCGCAATGTCGCCTGCAACGGGCCCGGTAGAGTATCCCGCGCAGGGCCAGTGCAGTGTCTGCCAACCCCGAAAAGGGTGGGGTCTATCCGGCCGGCCAGCCGCTATGCTGGGGGGCATGTCCAGGCACCTTTTGCTGGCAGTGCTGACGCTCGGTCTGGGAACGGGCCTGAGCTCCTGCACTGTTCAAACCGACCATTCCAATCTGGGACTGAGTACTTCTCAGCGCAACTTGATTCTGGAACTGCAACCCGACCGCGGCGAAGGTGCGCGCTACCGCCAGGGAGATGAAGTGCGCCTGCGCGTGAGCGTGCGCGAGCCTGGCTTCCTCACCCTGCTGGCCCGCCAGCCGGACGGCAGTGCTCAGGTGCTGGTGCGCGGCGCCTACGTAGAGCGCGGCACCACCGTCTTTCCACGTGCCGGTGATCAGGTGACCTACAATGTGGACGCTCCGGGTGGCCTGCAGGTGGTCCGGGCCGTATTTACACGGGCACCTCAGGCCGGCACTGCTGCGCCGCATCCTGCTGACCGCGACGTGCAGGAAACCTTCTTTTACATCATCCGCTGACCTTTGGCGGAGCGCCCCTGCCAGCTGGAGGCTGTTGCATAGTTCTAGGGAAGAGTACAGGGGGTACCCTGAAGGCATGTCCGATGCTTCCAGCGCCCCTTCCCTCACCTTTGAAGATGCCCGCCGCCGGGTGGACGCTTTTATCTCGCAGTTTGAAGAAGGCTACTTTCCGCCGCTGCTGATGCAGGCCCGCCTGACCGAGGAAGTGGGGGAGATCGCCCGCGTGATTGCCCACCAGAACGGCAAAACCCCCAAGCCCGGCGAGGACATAGGGGACTTGGAAATGGAACTGGCCGACCTGCTGTTTGTCATGCTGTGCCTGGCAAACGAGCGCGGCCTGAGCCTGGAACGCGGTTTCGAGCGGATGATGGCCAAAGTGGAGGGGCGCGACGCTGGCCGCTGGACGCGCAAGCCAGCTACAGATAGCTGAGGCGGAGTTGGGGCTGGGGGCTGCCCAGCGTCTCGGCGGCGCGCAGCAGGCTCAGGCCGCTGGGCACACCGTCTGGCCGCAACTCGGCGCCCTCGGCCCGTGCCAGGGCAGCAAACTCGCTCTGCAGATACTTGGCGGGGGAGCGGAGCTCAGTCACGGCGCCGCCCTCTACCCGGTAAAGTGCGCCGTAGACGTGCTCTTTGCGGGCGTCCAGCGCTGGGGCCTGTGCACCCGGTTGGTCCGACAGCAGGGCACACAGGGTTGGCACGCCCAGCAGTTCTGCTTCCCATGCCCGCGCCAGTGCCAGCGCGTAGCTGGCCCCGATCCGCACGCCTGTGTATGACCCCGGCCCCTGGCCGATCACCAGCCGGCCGGCGCAGAAGTCCAGTCCCGCTTGTGCGAACAGGGCCTGAACGCCGCCGGGGAGCCGCTCGGCGTGGGCGCGTTCGATGCGTTCGGCGCTTTCCAGCTCGCCGCCCGGCCAGCGCAGGGCCAGGGTGAGGTAAGGGGTGGAAGTGTCCAGCGCCAGAGTAATCACGCAGGCCAGTGTACCCGCCGGGCCGCTGCCGAGAAGCCCTGCGGGAAGGGGAGAGCGCCGGCAGCGGAGGGCATTTGTCACCCTGGCAGGAACGCAAACAGGGGGCTCCGGTCAGCTGATTTTGTGGCCTGTGTGGTGGGGACAAAGAGGACAGAGGTGCTATGGTGATCGCACTATGACCCAAAATAATGAGATTGCTAAGGGGCTTGAAGGAGTCCGCTTTACCGAGAGCAAGCTGACGTTCATCAACGGTCAAGAAGGCATCCTGACTCACCTGGGCATTCCGATTCAGGAGTGGGCCGAAAACAGCACCTTCGAGGAACTGAGCCTGGCGCTGCTGCTGGGCCGGCTGCCGGGCGCCCAGGAACTGGCTGAGTTCGACGCTGAACTGAAGGCCAACCGCGAAATCCCCGCCCAGCTGCAGGACGTGATTCGCGCCATGCCCCAGGGTGCCGTGCCCATGCAGGCGCTGCGGACGGCCGTGTCTTACCTGGGCCTTCTGGACGGGCAGTCCGAGGACATCACCCCCGAAGCCCGCCGCGCCATCTCGGTGCGCCTGATTGCCCAGCTGTCCACCATCATCGCGGCGATTCAGCGGGCCCAAAGCGGCAAGGATATTGTGGCCCCCCGCGCCGACCTGACCCACGCCGGCAATTTCCTGTACATGCTCAACGGCAGCGAGCCCACCTCTGAGCAGGCCCGGCTGTTTGACATTGCCCTGATTCTGCATGTGGACCACGGCATGAACGCCAGCACCTTTACGGCCATTGCCACGTCCAGCACCCTCAGCGACATGTACTCGGCGATCACCAGCGCCGTCGGTGCACTCAAAGGTCCGCTGCACGGCGGCGCCAACGAGCAGGTCATGGTGATGCTGGATGAGGTGGGCAGCCCCGAAAAAGCCGCTGACTATGTCAATCAGAAGCTGGACAACAAGGAAAAGATCATGGGTGTGGGCCACCGCGTCTACAAGAACTTCGATCCCCGTTCCCGCGTGCTGCGTGACTACGCTGCCCTTGTGGCCGACAAGGAAGGCAAGAGCACCTACTACCAGATTCTGGAACAGATCGAAAAGACCGTGGTGGAGCGGATGGGTGACCGTGGCATCTATCCCAACGTGGACTTTTACTCGGGCACGGTGTACACCGACCTGGGCATCCAGAAAGAATACTTCACCCCGATTTTCGCGCTGGCCCGTATCAGCGGCTGGTGCGCTTCGGTGATTGAGTACACTGCCGATAACCGCCTGCTGCGCCCCAGTTCGGTGTACACCGGCGAGTCGGACGCCCACTACGTGCCCATGCAGGACCGCCAGTAATAGAGCAGCGCGGCCTGTAGGTCTAAAACAAAAGAAGAAGCTGGAGCCTGTGGCCCTGGCTTCTTTTTTTGGTGTGCCGCGCCGCACAGAGTGTATCGGCTGTTGCCTCTGGCCGGGTTTTGTCGCCTCGAGTCAAACGAGTTGCGCCGCGCTCCGCATTCCCCGTGCCCGGTTAGGCGGTCATGGCCCCGGCGCTGTTGACGGCACTTTCCAGGCTGTTGAACACTTCGGCCTCGAAGCGGTGCAGGTGGGTAGACAGGCGCTGGGCGTCGGCTGGCCCGGTGCCGCCCAGCCACACCACTGTGCGCCCCACGATGGCGAAGGTGGTGGGGGCTTCCTCTTCCTCCTCGGCTTCCTCTTCAACCGGGTCCAGCAGCAGCATCCCGAAATCCAGGGTCTGATTCATCAGGTTCAGCCCCATCAGCGAGTCAGGCAGCGAGTCTTCCTCTACGAAGATGTCAAGCGGCATATGGGCGCGCACCAGCACCTCGCCTTCGTCGCTGCGGGCCACTTCCAGGACGATACGGTGGTCGCCCACTTCCACCAGGGCGCCGTCGTCCAGCCAGTCTGCTTGCAGGCCCAGATGGCGGAGCGCCGTCACCAGGTCCTCGGTGAGCGGGCTGGAAGCGTGGGCGGCAGGGTGAAGCGTCATGGGGGGGAGTATATCGGTTGCTCCTCGCCCGGGACCGTAAGCCTGCCCAGCGCCCCTTTGTTTCA
>JAUNHF010000085.1:0-3246 GCA_030524065.1 Deinococcus sp. | reverse complement strand
CAGCACTGGCGCTAGTCCAGCGGTACCGGCGTGACCTTCAGGCTGGGCAAGTCCAGCCACGCGCAGGCCACCGGTAGGCTAAAGCGCCGTGGCCCCACCGAGCCGGGGTTCAGATACAGCACGCCGCCTTCATGGCGCTGCTCAGGGCGGTGGGTGTGTCCAAAGATGACCGCGTCTATGCCTGCTGCCTGCGGCGAAAGGTCCAGGTCGTCCAGGCGGTGCAGCAGGTACAAAAAGCGTCCGCCCGCCTCCATCAGCTCGCTGGCAGGCAGGTGGCTGAGCGGGAAAACGGTGTCCACGTTGCCGCGCACCACATGGACCGGGCCACCAGCAGCTTCCTGCAACGCGGCCAGCACGGCAGGCTGGCCTACGTCCCCAGCGTGAACGATCAGCTCAGCTTGCGCTGCCAGGGCCAGCACTTCGGGGCGCAGCAGGCCGTGCGTGTCAGAGAGGATCAGCGCTCGCATGTTCGGCAGTGTAGCGGCGGCGGCGGCACCGCAAATGCAAGCAGGCCAAAAAAACCCCCCTGTGTAGGGGGGCACTTAGGCTGAGACGCTTAGAGGCGGCTACGGATGGCGCGCAGCGAGTCGCTGTCGGCCCAGGCCATGCCCTGGCTGACATAAGCGCTGGCCGCGGCGCGGTCACCACGCTGCAGGGCCAGGTAGGCCAGTTTGGCGGCGCTCAGGCTGGCCCACTGACGCTCGGTGGCGTTCAGGTCGTCCAGGTCGCTCCAGGTGTTGTAGGCGTTGATCCACCACTGGGTCTTGGTGTACAGCTGCGCCAGGTAAGCCTGGTAGTCGCGGTTGCCGGGCTCCATGCGGGCAGCGCCGTAGGCACTGTCTACGCTGGCCTTCCACAGGGTCCGGTCGTAAAAGGCCTGAGGATAAGCCACATCAGCCTGCACGGCGTATTCCTGAGCCTGGCTGTACATGTCGGCGGCGGTCGCAGTGGCCTGCTGGGCCTGAGCGCCAGCGGCGCCCATCACCAGAGCGGTCAGCATCAGTGTCTTTTTCATAACTGCCCTCATCTTAAAGCAGCTACGCTGGGAAGCGTCCACTTCCCCCGCTGCCCGTTCAGGCTCTGCCCATGTCAACTGAAGACTCGCTTAAGGAAAAACAGGATTATGAGACATCTACGAGAAAATGCAATAAAAGTGACAATGTTCCTGCTGTGCGGTCTGGTGCCGGCGGCCAGCGCCCAGACGCTGAGTTGGGTGGCGGACATCGGGGCCCTGTCTGGTGCGGCCAGCGTGGAGGCGGTGCCCGGCGTGGCCGGCCCGGCGAGTGGCGCGGTGGTACTGGGGGCCGAGCGACAGGTCTACCGCCTGGACACCGCCGGAAAAGTAGTGTGGAAAGCCGCGCTGGGCGACATCGGGCGGGCTTTCCCGGTGGTGCGCCCTGACGGGTCGCTGCTGGTGGCTGCCTACGACGACCGGCTGTACGCCCTGAGCGCTGCTGGACAGCCGCTGTGGAATGTGCGGCTTGATGGCGACATTTTCGCCAGCCCTGCCCTGCTGTCAGACGGATCGGCAGCTGTGGCGACAGCCGGTGGCAGCCTGTACCGCATCGGCGCGGACGGCCAGGTGCTGTGGCGCCGACCGCTGGAGTCGCCCAGCTATTCCAGCCCGGCGGTAGACCAGGGCGGACGCATTTATCTGGGGTCGCAGTCGGGAAAAGTCTTTGCTTTTGACCCGCAGGGACAGCCGCTGTGGACCTTTCAGGCGGGGCGCTCGGTGTTCAGTTCGCCGGCCCTGGACGCGGGCGGCAACCTGTATTTCGGCTCGGCCGACCGCCACCTCTACTCGCTGACCCCGCAGGGCACGCTGCGCTGGAAGCAGCCGCTGAGCGGCTTTGTGAATGCCAGTCCTACCGTGACGGCGCGGGGGCAGGTGGTGGTGGGCAGCTTTGGCGGCGAGCTCAGCGCCTATGCGCTGGACGGCACCCCGGCCTGGAGCTACGCGGCGGGCGCGGCGATCACGGCGGCTGCCACCGAACTGTGGAACGGCGACTTGCTGGTGGGCGACCTGAGTGGGGTGCTGCACCGGGTGTCGGCCACAGGGCAGGCCGTGAGCCGCGAAGACCTGGGCGAGCGGATAGATACGCCGGTCACGGCGACAGACAGTGGCACCTGGCTGGTGGTGGCCGATGGCAAGCTCCGCGCCTACGCAGGCGGCTGGCCGCAGGCGGCGGGGCCGTGGTCGTCTTTCCGCAGTTCGCCCCAGGGATGGGGCCGGGCCCTGGGAGCAACCGAGCAGGCCGCCGCGCTGGCCCAGCGTCAGCTGGCGGCCGCGCCGCTGGAACTGGCCCAGGCGCAGCTGCTGGCCCCGCCGCCTGTGCAGCCACCTGCCCCGCAGGCCCAACCGGCGCAGCTGCCCGCGCCCGCCCAGGTTCCGCCCACCACAGCCCCGCCGCAGTCTGCTGGCATACCGGAGCAGGGGAGCGCCGCGCCCACCCCTAGCCCGGCCCCTGTGACGCTCCCAGAGCCTGTTACCGTGGGCGGCGAGCCGCGCCTGATCGGTGGACGTGTTCACCTGCCCTTGCCGGCGCTGGCCGCTGCCTACGGGCTAGAGCTGAGCCTGACGGATGGGCCGGCCGCGCGGGGTCTGCGCGCCGAACTGCGCCAGGGCGAGCAGCGTTGGTCCCTGCCGGCCGTGCAGGTGGGCGGTGTGCCCTACGCCAGCATCGGTGATCTGGGGCGGCAGCCGGGAGCGCGGGTCAGCACCTCGGCCCAGGGCCTGGAAGTGGTCTGGGCGGGGCAAACCCGCCTGTGGCCGCTGGACTGGGTCCATCTGTACGCCAATCCATTGCCCCGGCCCTAAGCCCTGAAGTGCTGCAAATGGCCGCCCCCGCCTCCGGTCACAGAAGGCGGGGACGGCTTTGTCTGTGGTGGAGTTAAGGGGGATCGAACCCCTGACCTCGTCATTGCGAACGACGCGCTCTCCCAGCTGAGCTATAACCCCGGATGCTCCCGAAGGGCACCAGAAAATCTAGCACCTCCTGCCTCTGCCGGCAAGCGTGCACCAGGCGGCAGGGATATACTGATCTCCGAATCTTTCCATGGCCCCAGCCCCTTCCCGGTCGGGCCGTTTGCGGACCCCGCAGAGGCGTGCTGGCAAAGCCGGTGCCCAGAGGCCGCTGCTGCAAAGCTGTCACTGATAAGCCGTCACTGGCCCTTATAGCCCATTCTTTCCTCTCTTTTCTTTCAGCGTTCGTACAAATCCAGATTCTATAGAGGAGTGCCCATGAC
>JAUNHF010000084.1 GCA_030524065.1 Deinococcus sp. | reverse complement strand
CTCCGGGCAATCAGGTGGCCCAGCGGCAGGCCCAGCACCACCACCAGCACGCCGTTGACCGCCACCACCTGCCCGTACTGCGCGGCGCTGTACCCGGCGTCTGCGAACACCAGCGCCAGCAGCTTGTACCCCTGGTAGGTCAGCGAGTACAGCAGCGTGGCGAGGCAGAACTGCCACAGCAGGCGGTCGCGGGGCAGCAGGCCCAGGCTCTTTTTCTCCGGCGCCTGTTCGCCCGGCTGACGTAGTTGCTGCTCGGCGCGCTGCTCTGGCCGCCGGCCAGGAAAGCGTAGGGTCAGCAGCAGGGCGTAGAGAAACATGGCCGCCGCGTCCAGCCAGAACACCAGCCGGAATGAGAACCCCGCCAGCCAGCCGCCCAGCACCGGCGCCACCGAAGCTCCCACATTGACGGCCCAGTACAGCAGGTTGTAGGCGCGGGTGCGCTGCGGCCCCTGGGTCAGCCCGGCAACGGCGCTGCTCACGGCGGGCTTGTACAGCGCCTGAAACAGCGCAAAAGCCAGTACCCCTGCGAACATCTCCCCAAAGGAGCGGGCCTGCGCCAGCAAAAGCAGCATCAGCCCGCCGCCGACCAGCGAGACACGCATGGTCACGGCGGGGCCGAAGCGGTCGCTCAGCGCCCCGCCCAGCGGCTCGGACACAAAGCGGCCGATGCCCATCGCGCTGAGGATCAGCCCCACCTGCCCCAGGCTCAGGCCGCGCTCGGCACTCAGATAAAACCCCAGCAGCGGCACCACGAACTCGCCCACGCGGTTGATCAGGGTGCCGGTCCACACCACCCAGAAAGCGGGCGGATAGGCCGCGTACAGCCGCCGCCACGGGGAGCGAAGAGGTAAAGGGGTCACGCCGCCCATCATGCGCCGGGCGGCGGGTCAGGAGAAATGCTGTCTCTAGAGGTGTGACAAAGCGGGAGGCTTAGGCCGTGGGCTTGGTGCCCCGCGTCTTCCACAGGCTGTAGAGCACGCCGCCCAGCAGCAGGCCCAAGGTCACGCCCAGGCTGATACCAGCGTCTACCTAGCCGAAGAACTGCGCGTAGATAATCTTGCCGCCGATAAAGACCAGCACGGCCGACAGCGCCTTTGCCAGGTACTCGAAGCGGTGGACGAGGGCTTCCAGAGCGAAGTACAGCGCCCGCAGCCCCAGGACCGCGAAAATGTTGGAGGTGTACACGATAAAGGGGTCAGAGGTGATGGCGAAAATGGCCGGAATGCTGTCTACCGCGAAGACCAGGTCGGCGGCTTCTACCAGCAACAGGGCAACCAGCAGCGGGGTGGCGTGCCGGCGCACCCGCCCGGCAGCGTCGGGCAAGTCCACCACAAACCGCTGGCCGTGCAGCTGCGGCGTAATCGGCATAAAGCGCGCCAGGCCCCGGATCAGCGGGTGGTTGGCCGGGTCAGGCGCGTGATCTTGTCCGCCGCCGCGCAGCATCTTGATGCCCGTAAAAATCAGGAACGCCGCAAAGATCCACATCACCCAGTCAAACTGCGTGACCAGCGCTGCGCCCAGGCCAATCATGGCGGCCCGCAGCACCAGCACCCCCAGAATTCCCCAGAACAGCACGCGGTGCTGATACTGCCGTGGAATGGCGAGTGCCCCGAAAATCACGCTGATAACAAAGACGTTGTCCAGGGCCAGGGCTTTTTCCAGCGCAAAGCCGGTGAAATATTCCATGCCACTTTGTGGCCCCAGCGTGAGCCACACCCAGCCGCCGAACAGCGCCGCCGCCGCAATATAAAAAGCGCTTAGGCTCAGGCTTTGGCGCACCCCGATGGTTCCGTCGCCGCCGCGCCGCTTGCCCAGCACGCCCAGGTCAAACGCCAGCAGGGCGCCCACCGACACCATAAACACCAACCACATCCACACCGGCTGCCCCAGCCACAGTCCACTCAGGTCCATTTGCACCTCCCCACCGCGCCTGCGGCGAGGACGTTCGGGCACCGAAAACAAGGATGCCTGGACAGCCTCCGCGTGGGCGCGGCGCACTGTCCAGGTCTCGCATTTGCTGCTGCCGGGCCGGAAGAGGCTTTGCCCCAACGTCGTGACGGCTCCGGAGCGCCTGCCGGGAAACTCGTAAGAAGGCAGGCCGCTACTCCCCTGGCTGTTGCAAAAAGATATAGCGCAGTGCGGCCGGGCTTTTCCTGAAGCAAGCCTTTAGGTTGCGTCCTGTGGCTGTGGCCGCCTGCTGGGGGCGTGGCTGCTGGGCTGCCTATACTCGGGAGCATGACGTTTTCCGCCCCCGGCTTTCTCAGTGACGACTTTCTGGACCGGCTGCTCCAGCACCACCGCGAGGGAAATCGTTACCCGCCCAGCGAGTGGGTGGTGGGCTGGGCCGAGAGCCTGCTGTACACCCTGTTTCCTGAGCAGACGGGCCGCTGCATTGAAGGGGCCGCTTGCCTGCGCGCCGAGCTGATCCGGCTGGAAGCGACCCTGGCCCGCACGCTGACGCCGCTGGGTGCCGAGTTGCCCCGCGAGGCGCAGGCCCTGGCCGCCGAGTTCATGGCGGGGGTGCCGCAGCTGTACGCCCTGCTGCTGGACGACGCCCACGCCATGTGGGAGGGCGACCCCGCTGCCCGCAGCCACTACGAAGTGATCCGGGCCTATCCGGGCTTTTACGCGGTGGCCCTGTACCGCATCGCCCACCGTCTGCACGGCCTGGGCGTGCCGCTGCTGCCCCGCCTGATCACCGAGCGGGCACATAGCCGCACTGGCATAGACATTCACCCCGGCGCCGAGATCGGGGAGCGCTTTTGCATTGACCACGGCACCGGCATCGTGGTGGGCGAAACGGCGCACCTGGGCAGCGGAGTCAAGCTGTATCAGGGCGTGACCCTGGGCGCCCTGAGTGTAGATAAGGAAATGGCCGGCACCAAGCGCCACCCCACCATTGAAGACGACGTGGTGATCTATGCCGGCGCCACCATCCTGGGTGGGCAGACGGTGATTGGGGCCGGCAGCGTGATCGGCGGCAATGTCTGGATTACCCGCAGCATTCCGCCGGGCGCCAAGGTGTATTACCGGGGCGAGCTGGACATTCGCGGCGCCTGAGTGCGCGTCTGAAGGTGTAGCGCTGAGGCGTGCAGCAGAGCCGACGGGGCTTGCAATTCGCCCCGGCGGCTCTGCTCTACACTGCCGCACATGACTGCACAAGCGCCCGCCTTGTTCCCATCCGCCCTGGACCTGATCGGCAACACGCCGTTGGTGCGGCTTCACAGCCTGAGCACCGAGCTGGTGGACGTGTACGGCAAGCTGGAAGGTCAGAACCCCGGCGGCAGTGTCAAGGACCGTGCCGCCCGCGCCATGGTTGAAGGCTTGCTGAAGCGCGGCGAGCTGCAACCCGGCATGCGCCTGATCGAGGCGACCAGCGGCAATACCGGCATTGCGCTTGCCATGCTGGCCCGCCTGCACGGCCTGGACATCGAACTGGTGATGCCCGAAAACGCCACCGCCGAGCGCGTCCAGACCATGCGGGCTTACGGGGCCACGGTCACGCTGACCCCCTCTGCCGGGGGCATGGAAGCCGCCATTGACCACATGCACGCCGAGGTGGCCGCCGGCCGCGCCCAGATGCTCAACCAGTTCGGCAACCCCGACAACCCCCGCGCCCACTACGAATCCACCGGCCCCGAGATCTGGCGCGACACGGCCGGGCGCGTGACCCATTTTGTGTCCAGCATGGGGACCACCGGCACCATCATGGGGGTCTCACGCTTCCTCAAGGAGCAAAGCGCAGCGGTGCAGATCGTGGGCGTGCAGCCCACCGAGGGCGCCAGCATTCCCGGCATTCGCCGCTGGCCCGAAGCCTACCTGCCCGCCAACTACGAGCCCGAGCGGGTTGACCGGGTGATTGACGTGAGCGAGGCCGACGCCCGCACCATGACCCGCGCCCTGGCCCGCGAGGAAGCGATATTTGCCGGCATGAGCAGTGGAGGAGCCGCCTTTGCTGCCGCGCAGCTCGCCCGTGAACGGACCGCTGCCGGCGAGCGCGGCCTGATCGTGACCATCGTGTGTGACCGGGGCGACCGTTACCTGTCGTCCGACCTGTTCGCCTGAGCTGGGAGTTGGCCCAAGCGGCCAGGGGGGCGGCACCCGGCGGCGTCCTCCCCCGCAGGAGCGTTGATCCTCACTCCGGTTGCGGGAACAACCTCGCTATCATGGCCGGCGTGATCGTTGCTGTCGGCCATGACCTGATCGAACTGGAGCGCGTCCGTGGGCTGCTGGGGCGTGAGCCGCAGCGTTACCGACGCCTTTTTACCGCCGCCGAACTGGAGTACGCGCATGGGCAGCGCGACCCGGTGCCGTCGCTGGCCGCCCGCTTTGCCGCCAAGGAAGCCTTCCAGAAGGTCTGGCCCCGGCCGTTTGGCTGGCAGGACGTCTGGGTTGAGCGTGCCCTCACTCCGGGCGGCCCTTTCGAGCGGGCTGCGCCCCGGTTACATTTCGCGCCGCACATCGCTGCCGAGATGGCCGTGCGTGGCTGGCAGGCGCACCTCAGCCTGACCCACAGCCGCGATTACGCCTCGGCCGTCGTGGTCCTGGAAAGGCTGGTTCTGGAAGGGGTGGCCTCTGGAGGGCGCCCCGCCGAGGGCTGACCCTACAGGTGGCCGCCGGCCAGGAAGCGCCAGAGATGAGAGGCAGGGCGAATTGTCAGCAGTTGCCCTGGCGCGGGAAAAGGTCTAAGTTGGCAGGTGGCCCACCGGGTCATTTGTCACAAAGTTATGGCCGGATGAGGCACCTGTCTCGCCGGTCTTCACCTTAACCCCTTGAGGAGAGAATCCGATGGATCAAGCAAAATCGGCGGCCTGGAAAGCCGTGGCGGCTCTGGCCGCGCTGTTTCTGATTGGAACGGCGCTGCTGCTGGGCTTTGCCCGCACCACCCCGGCCCAGGAAAACACCCGCGCAGCCCAGGCGGCTGGAGTTCAGAAGGGCGAGGGTGCCAGCGGCACCAGCTCCCAGGACGCGGGTTCCCAGGGCACCGGCTCCGGCAGTGAAACGGCGTCCGGCGGAGCAGCGAGCGGCGCGGGCGGCGAAGGCGACTCCAGCCAGCCGCCCACCAGCCAGGGCCAAGTGCAGGCCGAGGGCGAAGACGGCGCCCTGGCCGGCGGCACCAGCGTCACGGACGAGGAGAAGAACGCAGCTCCCACCGTCCACCCTGCCTTTGACGTGGAGACCGGCGCCGAGCTGTACGCGGCGGCGTGCCAGAGCTGCCACATGCCCGGCGGCGTTGGGGCGGATGGCGGCGCAGGCACCAAAAATTATCCTGCGCTGGCCGGTAACCGGAACCTGCAAGCGGCGGTCTACCCCGCGAGCTTTATCCTGAATGGTGCGGGCGGCATGCCTTCTTTTGCCGATCAGCTGACCGACGAACAGGTGGCCTTGCTGATCAACTACTTGCGCCAGGACCTGAACAAATTCGAGGGCGAAACGGCCGCCAGCGAAATCGCGCCGCTGCGCAAAAGTGCCCGTTCGACCACGCTGGGAGATGATGCCGGATGAGTAAAACGATCAAAGGCGGGCTGAGCCGCCGCCGCTTTATCGAAATGATGGGGGCTGTGGGCGGAAGCGCCGCGGCCTATCACGCCATGACTTCGCTGGGCTTCGCGCAGGGCAGCACCAACGCGGTGCCCCAGTTGCAGGGCAGCGGCCAGGGCAAGAGCGTGCTGATTCTGGGCGCCGGCCTGGCTGGGATGTCTTCTGCGTTCGAGCTGAGCAAGATCGGCTACGATGTGCAGATTCTGGAATTCAACGACCGTGCCGGGGGCCGCTGCTGGACCCTGCGCGGCGGTGATACCTACACCGAACTGGGCGGAGAAACCCAGCAGGTGAAGTTCCAGGAAGGCAATTATTTCAACCCCGGTCCCTGGCGCATTCCTTATCACCACCAAACCTACATGCACTACGCCCGGCAGTTCGGCGTCAAGCTGGAGCCGTTTATTCAGGTGAACGAAAACGCCTATATTCACCGCTCCGGCCCCGGCAAGAAGTACCGCATCCGTGAAGTGCGCTCGGACTTTTACGGCAACGTGGCCGAGCTGCTCAGCAAGGCGGTCAATGCCGGTGCGCTGCAAGGTGACCTGACCGGCGACGATCAGGACGCCATGATTGAAGCGCTCAGCCAGTGGGGGGCCCTGGACGACAGCGCCCGCTACGTCAAGGGCATGGTGTCCAGCTATCACCGTGGCTACGCCGTAGACCCCGGCGACCGCACCGATCCCGGCCCCGGCCAACCTTCTGACCTGATTCCCCGTGAGGAGCTGCTAAAAGAAGGCTACTGGCAGAACATCATCGACGGCCTGGTCTATGAGCACCAGCAGGCCATTTTCCAGCCGGTAGGCGGCATGGATCAGATGGCCCGCGCCTTCGAGGAGCGCACCCGTGACCTGATCACCTACCAGGCCCGCGTGACCGGCCTGACGGTGACCGACAGCGGCGTGACGGCGGTGTATCAGGACGCGGGCGGCGCCGAGCAGCAGGTGCAGGCCGACTACTGCATCTGCACCATCCCGCTGTCGGTGCTTTCGCAGATCAACCTGCAGGCCGATCCGGAACTGGTCAAGGCCACCAGGGAAATCGCTTATGCAGCCAGTTTCAAGGCCGGGCTGGAAGCGCGACGTTTCTGGGAAACCGAGGAATCTATCTACGGCGGCGTGACCTACACCGACTTGCCCATCGCCGTAACCAGCTACCCTTCCACCGGACAGAACTTGGCCGAAACCGGCGTGCTCCTGGCCGCTTACCAGTTCGGCCCCAATGCGCTGAAGTACAGCGGCATGTCCCCCGATGAGCGCCTTGGGGAAGTGCGCTCGCAGTACGCCCAGATTCACCCGCAGATTGAAAAAGACTTTATCAGCGGCGTAAGCGTGGGCTGGCACCGCGTGCCCTGGTCCCTGGGCTGCTATGCGCCCTACAGTGACGAGCAGCGCAAGGGCGTTTATGAGGTGCTCAGCCGCCGTCACGGTCCCCTGATGCTGGCCGGCGAGCACATCAGCTACTGGAACGGCTGGCAGGAGGGCGCGTTCCTCTCGGCCATGAGTGCCGTCAAAGAAATTCACGGCGCTGCTCAGGCAGGGTAAGTTAGAAACATACCACTTGAGGTGTGCGGGGGCTGGGTGGGATTCTACCGCAGCCCCCGCTTCTTTGCGGCGCGTCAAGTCTCGCCCAGGGAATCTGCACAAGCTGATTGGCAAAGCGGCCCCTATTTATGGGGGCCGTGGGGGCCGCTTTGCTAGCTGTAAAGAAGTGAGCGAAGGCTCAGCGCACGGTCAGGGTAAAGGAGCCGGTGCCGGAGTAAGCGTAGACTTCGTAGCGGTAAGTGCCGCTGGTCACGCTGGTGCTGATGCGCTCAATAGAGCCGGTGGTTTCGCTGGTGGCTACGTCCACCCAGCTGCTGCCGTTCCAGCGCTGCAAGAACAGGTCAAAGTCGGTGCCGCTGGGGCCGTTCAGCTCTAGCGTGATGGCGCCGCTGCGGGCTTCGCCGCTGCCGCTGGGAGCGTACAGCGAGTTGCCCTGACTGACGGTGCCGCTAAAGACACGCTCACCGGGGGCGGGGGTGGGTTCCGGGGCGGGGGCGGGAGTGG
>JAUNHF010000083.1 GCA_030524065.1 Deinococcus sp. | reverse complement strand
TAACCAACGCGGGTGGTGAGATTACCAACTTGGACGAACTCGGCAACCGCCGTCTGGCCTACGCCGTCAACAAGACCCGCGAAGGCTACTACCTGATGTACACCATCACCATGGCCGGCAACCCTGAAAAGGACATCGCCAGCAGCCTGCGTCTACGCGACAACGTGTACCGCGTGTTGGTGGTCAAGGACCGTCCCGAATGGAAGACCAAGAAGAGCGCCTGAGCTTTTCTGAGGCCCATTCTGCAAGTTGACATCATTATGTCGTTGACATAATCGGCTGTCCACACTATGCTTCATTCACCCCTCGCCGCCACCCAGCTGTGAGCCTGGAGGCGAAAGACACAGGGGAAAATTCAGGGCCGCTAGCCTACGACATATACGAATTTGTGACATTGCTAGCGACGTACAAGGAGAAATAATTATGGCCCGAGGAATGAATCACGTTTTTCTGATTGGTGCACTGGCCCGCGACCCCGAACTGCGCTACACCCAAAGCGGACTGGCTGTCTTTGAAGCCACCGTGGCTGGTGAAGACCATATCGTGGGCAACGACGGCAAAGAGCGGCGACTGCCGTACTACCACCGTATTTCTATGCTGGGCAAGCCCGCCGAGTGGCAGGGCGAGCGTGGCTACCGCGCCGGTGATCCGGTGCTGGTCGAAGGCAGCCTGGAATACAACGCCTGGGATTCCCCGGAAGGTGGCAAGCGCAGCACCGTGCGCGTCAAGGCGCTGCGGATTGAGCAGCTGGCGGCTCAGGCCCCACTGACCGAAGATGCCGGCGGTGGCGTGCGAATGGCAGGCGGTATGAACGAAGTGATGGTGGTGGGCAACCTGACCCGCGAACCCGAACTGCGTTACACCCCTGGTGGCGACGCTGTCTTGAGCCTGGGTCTGGCCGTGAACGAAAACTGGACCGACCGATCCGGCGAAAAGCAGGAAAAGGTGCACTGGATTGACGTGACCCTGTGGCGCGAACTGGCTGAAGCCATGCAGAACCTGAAAAAAGGTGATCCTGTGCTGGTCAGGGGCCGCCTGATGAACGAGTCGTGGACCGACAAAGATGGCAACAAGCGCAGCAGTACCAAAGTAGAGGCGACGCGAGTCGAAGCCCTTTCCCGAGGTGCGGCCACTGGCAGCGCCGCAGCCACCCCCGCAGCACCCCGTCAGGCCACGGGCAGTGCGGCGTACTCGGCCCCCTTCGCAGGTGGAGCCGGCATGGGGAACCGTTCGGGGGGCTTGGATATTGATCAAGGCCTCAATGACATTCCGCCAGAAGAAGACGATATGCCGTTTTAATGGCAAGCCTGGGCCTAAGCCCAGGCACGAGCGAGAGCGAGTCACCACTCTGGCGAAGGGCCGTCCCTGAGCCTCTCTATGCTCCTTTGCCATTCATCCGGACACATTTAAAGGACCAACATGACCAAGCCTGACCGTAAACCGCGCGGCAAGGGCCCCAAGCGCCCCCGCAAGCCGAAGGTGGATCCGTTCTCCATCGGCGAACTGGAAATTACCGACTACAAAGACGTGAAAATGCTGCGCCGCTTCGTGAGCGACACTGGCAAAATCCTTCCCCGCCGCCGCACGGGCCTCTCGGCCAAGCACCAGCGCCGCATCTCGCAGACCATTAAGGTCGCGCGTCAGATGGCCCTGCTGCCTTACACCGAGAAGCTGGTCCGGAAGTAAGGAGCGAGCACATGCAAGTGATTCTTCTTGAACCCGGCAAGCTGGGCCAAACCGGTGAAATCGTCACCGTGAAGCCTGGCTACGCCCGCAACTTCCTGATCCCCCGTGGTATGGCCGTACCGGCCAACACCGCCAACATGAAGTCGCTGGAAGCCCGCATTCGCAGCCGCCAGAAGATTCTGGCCGAGGAAAAGGCCACCGCCGAAGACCTCGCCAGTCGCCTGGAAGACGTTGCCATTGAGCTGAGCGTCCGCGCCGGTGAAGGCAAAGTGTACGGCGCCGTGACCTCCGGTGACGTGGCCGACGCCCTTGACCGTCTGGGCTTTGATGTGGACCGCCGCAAGATCGAAATGCCCAAGGCCGTCAAGGAAATTGGCGAGTACGACATCAGCTACAAGGCCCACCCTGAGGTGAGCATTCCGCTGAAGCTGGTCGTTCACGCCGAGAAGTAAGGTTTGAAAGTAACACCAGTACCGAAAAAGCCGCCCTTCGGGGCGGTTTTTTTGTGATCTGTGTCGGGCAAGCTACTCGCCTTCGCGCACGGTGGCGAGCAGTTCCTCCGCCACCTTGAGGGCGGCGGGCCCCAGCGGTGAGCGGGTGATGCCCAGCAGGGTGCTGAGCTTGTTTTGCCGCATCCCCGACAGGTGAGACCAGCGGGCAATGTCGGTGCGGTGCAGGCCATAGGTTTCGTCGCGCAGGTAGCGCACGGCGCCGTCGTAGTACCCGGCGTCAAAGGCGGCGTGTGCCAGCTTTTCCTGCGCCAGCATCTTCAGGCCACGGGTTGCCAGCAGCGCTGCGCGGGCCTCGTCGCGCCCACCAAAACCATACAGCTGTTCCAGCAGGTACACCGACTTGGGGAATTTGAGCCCCGCGGCGGCCCGCCAGGCGTGGGGCAGGCGCAATTCAAACTCGGGCCACAGGCCGGCGTGCGTCAGCAGTGCCGGATACAGCGATTCGGTGGCCCAGCGTCGGGCCTCGCCCAGCGCCGTGATCTGCTCGGCGGCCCCGGCGCCAGCGGTCCGGAAGGTCTGCTTGACCGCTGCCAGCTCCTCGCTCACGCTCCGCAGGGTTTCTTCCCGCCAGTCGGCCCGCCGCTCCTCGCTGAGTGTCCACAGCTGGCGCTGAATGCGGGCAAAGTGCCCAGTGGGGTCGTATAAGGCCCGGCCTGCCGCGAGCAGACCGAGGGGCGCCTCGGCGCGGGCCAGGTCCCACTCGCGCCACCGCTCCAGCTGTTCATAAGGAAAGCGCACGATCCGGATACCACCGCGCAGGTCGTCTTGCATGCTCTGCACGCCGCGCTCAAACACCAGGTAGGTCGGCACGCTGCCGGCCCAGGCGTCGTCGGTATCAAAGCTGCCTGCCGCTGCCACGGCCCGCACGCGGCGGTCGGAAATCAGTTTTTCGGCCGTCTTCTCGGCGCGCTGTGCCAGTTCGTTCAATGTCTTCTCTTTCTCCTGCGGTCCCCGGAAAGCCCCAAAAAAGCCCTGAAACGAGCCGGGATGCTACTCTAGCGGGTTTGCCGCTTACCCACCGTTAAGACATGGTGGACGGAACCAGTGTTGCTGTGACCCTGCCCAGCTGGCCGAGCCGCGCTAGCCGATCAGCACCTCGCTTGTTTCGGGGTAGCGCACGGGCGGCGGCAACTCGCGCTGCGCAAAGGCAACTGCCAGGGTCAGTGGCCCGATGCGGCCCAGGAACATCAGGGCAATGATGACCAGCTGTTGGGCTGGGTTCAGCAGGGCTGTGGCGTTCATGCTTAGGCCCACCGTTGCGAACGCGCTGACGGCCTCAAAGACCAGCTGAATGAACTTCAGTTCGCCTGCGACCCCATTGAACAGCAGCAGCAGCAAGATGCCCAGCGCCAGCATGGTCAGGCTGAGCAGGCCCACGCTCATGGCCCGCAGAATAATCTCGGTGCTCAGCCGGCGGTCAAACACCACCGCCTCTTTGCGGCCCCGGATCAGAGACCAGGCGCTGACCATCATCACAAATACGGTATTGGTTTTGATGCCGCCGGCAGTGGAGCCGGAGTTGCCGCCGATCAGCATCAGCAACATGGAATAGAACAGGCCAGCAAAAGTCATCTGAGCGTAATCGAGCGTGTTAAAGCCGGCGGTGCGCGGCGTAACTCCCTGAAACCATGAGGCCAGCAGCTTTTCGTGCAGGGGCAAGCTGCCCAGGGTGGCGGGGTTGTTCCATTCCATCACCCCAAACAGCACCGGAGCGCTCAGCAACAGGAAGACCATCATCGTTAGCGAAATGCGGGTGTTGGTGCTTAGCCGGTTGCGCCGGTCGCGCATCCAGGCCAGCACATTGACCTGGACCAAAAAGCCCATGCCGCCCAGGATGATCAGCAGCGGAATGATGAGGTTGATCCAGGGGTCACCCACCAGACCCAGCAGGCCGGTGGGGTAGAGGCTAAAGCCGGCATTGTTAAAGGCGCTGACCGAGTGGAACAGCGCAAAATAGAGCCCGCGCCCCACACCCTCACGGGCGATGAAGTCGGGAGCCAGCAGCAAGGTGCCGGCCAGCTCAACGGCCAGGGAACTCAGTACCACGGTGCGGACCAGTGCCGGCGCCTCGCCCAGGCGCGAAGCGTTGACCTGCTGGGCGGCGTTCAGGCGGCTGCGCACCCCCATCCGCCGGCGCAGCAGCAGCGCCGTCATGGTGCCCACCGTAATCAGTCCCAGCCCGCCGAACTGGACCAGCAGCAGCAAGACCGCCTCACCGAACGGTGAAAAGGTGCTGCCGACATCCACCACGCCAAGCCCGGTCACGCATACGGCACTGGTCGCCATAAACAGGGCTTGGAGAAAGCTGACTGCCTTGCCAGGTTCGTGGCTGAGCGGTACCCACAGCAGCAGGGTGCCGATCAGAATCGCGGCGCCGAAGGTCAGGGCGATCAGTTGAGCCGGGCTGAAGCGGCCCAGACCGAGCTTGCGGAAACGGAGAAAAGAAGCGCTGTTCATAGAGGGTCCAGCGCCAGAGGACTTCAGGGTCCTGAGCACGCGCAATCGGGCCCATTGTACTGTGCACGCCTTTCCGTGCGCGGTCAGTCCTCTTGAGGCGCGATGGGGGTCTATGAAGATCAGTCGCCGCAACATGCCGCCTAGTGCGCCGCCCTACCACTTCCCCTGAACAGGCCAGTTGGGCTGCGTCCTGCCTTCAAGTGGCACCGCTGCTCACGCAGGCCCAAGCCAAGCGGCAGGCTCTAGACTGTTTTTTATGACATTGGCCGAAGCTTTGATCCTCCGCGCCGACCTGCAAAAGCGTCTGGCCCAGGTAGTCGCCCGCTTGAGCCAGAACGTAATGGTGCAAGAAGGCGACGTGCCCGCTGAAGACCCCGCTGCGCTACTTGACGAACATGCCGAGCTGACCCGGCAGCTGGCCGCACTGATTCCTGCCATTCACCGCACCAACCTGGACACCCGCTTGGCCGATGGCCGCACGCTCACGCAGGCACTGACCGAGCGTGACTTGCTGGACGGACGATTGGCCGTGCTGCGTCAGACGGCCGAAAATGCTTCGGTGCAGCGTCAGCGCTTTAGCGGCAGCGAAATCCGTTGGGTGCCTGCGGTCAATATCCGCGAGTTGCAGTCCCAGATAGACAGCCTCGCCAAAGCCCGGCGCGAACTGGACACGGCTTTGCAGCAGGCCAACTGGCTGACGCAGCTGCAAGAAGGCTAGAGGTCATCTGCGAGACAGGAGACGTGCCCTGGCCGCGCCTGTGCCGCCTCACCCTACTCGCCGCCAGGCTGATCCCCAGGCTGCTCCAGGCCTGGCTATACTGCCCCTGTGGGCCAGTGCTTCAGTGGGCGAGGGTTAAGCCTTGCGGAGGCCAAACCGCAGCCATGAGACTGGGGGGGACAGTCACCTTTTTACCGTTTTCCCCAGCACGCCGCACATCAGCACCTTTTTTTGTCACGCTCACTTCCGTAGCCCTGACGCTGACTCTGGTCCACTTCCCCTGCCGCCCGGCGGGGGTTTTTGTGCCCCGTAAAAGCCTGGGCCGTATAAGGGAGTCAAGTTTCCCCGTCTTCTCCCTGCTTTCCCTGGCTTCCGTGCGCTGCACGCAGCTTGCGCCAGCGCTCCTGCACGCGGCCTTCCCAGCCCTCGCTGCTGGGGAGGTACAGTTCCAGTTCGGTCCCGTCCGGCAGATAGGCCTGTGCAAATGACCCCGCCGGGTCATTAAAGTAGTAGGCGTAACCTTTGCCGTAGCCCTGAGTACGCAGCAGCTCAGTGGGTGCATTCCGCAGGTGCAGGGGCACCGGCAGGGTTTCGCCTTCCTGCACAGCGCGGACCACCTGCTTCCAGGCCGTATACACGCTGTTGCTTTTGGGCGCCAGTGCCAGATAGACCGTGGCCTGTGCCAGCGCCAGATCACCTTCCGGGCGTCCCAGGAACTCGGCAGTGTCACGGGCGGCAATCGCCAGGCGCAGGGCCTGCGGGTCAGCCAGGCCCACATCCTCCGCCGCGATCCGCACGATTCGCCGCGCCACGTACAGTGGATCGGCGCCGCCTTCCAGCATCCGCGCCAGCCAGTACAGCGAAGCGTCCACATGGCTGGCGCGAACCGACTTGTGCAGCGCCGAAATCAGGTTGTAAAAGTCCTCACCGCCCTTGTCCATGGCGGGCAGGTGCTTGCCAAAGGCCTCGGTCACGGCCTCTTCGCCGACCGGGTTCGCCAGCACCGCAGCCGCTTCCAGCGTGCCCAGCGCACGCCGTCCGTCGCCGTCGGCCAGGCGGGCCAGCAGATTCAGCGCCGCCGGCTCTATGCTCACGCCTTCCAGTCCACGCGGGTCGGTCAGGGCACGCTCTATGAGTGTCTGGATGTCCTCCCCGCTGAGTGGCTCCAGCACCAAGGTCCGCGTCCGTGAGCGCAGGGCCGGATTCACCTCGAAACTGGGATTCTCGGTGGTCGCGCCGATCAAGGTCAGCAGGCCCGATTCCACATGGGGCAGCAGGGCGTCTTGCTGCGCTTTGTTGAAGCGGTGGATTTCGTCCAGAAACAGCACGGTCTTTTGTCCGCGTCCGCGCCGGGCTTGGGCGTCTACCACGGCTTCACGCACGTCCTTTACCCCGGCGCTGACCGCCGAGAGCGCAATAAAATGGGCCCCGATTTCGCCGGCCACCAGCCGGGCCAGGGTGGTCTTGCCCACACCCGGCGGTCCCCACAGGATCAGCGAGGGCAGGCGCCCGGACTCCAGCAAGCGGGTCAGGGGTTTGCCGGGGCCCAGCAGGTGCTGCTGGCCCACCACTTCGGCCGTGGTGCGTGGGCGCAGGCGTTCAGCCAGGGGAGCGGGCGGGTCGAACAGCGTCATCCTCTTACGCTACGGCAAGGAGGCGCGGCATAGTAACCAGTATGAATCTGAAAGAAATGGCCCAGCGTGAAGGCCTGCCTGCGTCGGTAGACCTGGAGCGTGAAGACACCCCCGCCGGCATCCTGATCCGTGCCGTGGAAGGTGAACGCGGCGCAGAAGTCCTGATCACCCCCTCTGCCTGCAAGATGTACGGCGAAGGTCCAAGCCTCAATGCGGCCCTCAGCCGTTTGCGTCAGCTTTCCAGTGACGGCGGTTTGCCGGTACGCAAAGAGGAAAACTGGCATCACGAGGAGCTGGCCGATTTCTGAGGAGGTCGGCCTGTCCCAGAGATTTAAGAGAACCTTTAGAATCTAGGCCTATGTTTCGTTGCTGCGTACCACAAAAGGGCGCCCGGCTTGCCTCAGGGCGGCTGATCGGATAGACTTTTACGTCGGTACGCAAGCTGCGTAGCGTGTGCCAGCAGGCAGGACACTGCCGCTCGGCGAGAACCAACCCAATGTGGGCCGCAAAACTCAAAAGGCATTGCTGCTTTTTCTGGGAAACCCGATCAAAGGGTCGTTTTTGTGTGTGCCACCGCTTGGAGGAGAGTAACTATGGCAAAAGGTACGTTTGAACGCACCAAGCCCCACGTAAACGTGGGCACCATC
>JAUNHF010000082.1 GCA_030524065.1 Deinococcus sp. | reverse complement strand
CGTTTTGACGAAGCCCGCGCTGTGTACCGGGAACTGTGGGAGGGAGCGCAGGCGCAGCCGGGAGCGCACCGCTTTTTGCACCAGTTGGGGATGGTGGAGCGTGAAGCGGGCCACCACGCCGCCGCGCTGGCGCTGTTCGTGCAGGAGCGGGAACTGCTAGAGCGCGCGGGAGCGGAAGGGGAGGGACCGGGTGCCCTGGCACTGGCGGTCAACGGCTACGAGCTGGCCGTGTGCCGCCACGCGCTGGGCCAGGAGCGAGAGGCGCACGCTGCCCTGGCCGCTGCTTTTGCCGAAGCGGTCACGGCGGATGACCCGGCCACGCTGGGCCGCCTCTGGCGGGCGGCGGGCGACTTTGCCGGGGCTGAGGACCGTGCTGAAGCGGCCCAGGACGCGTACACCAACGCCCGGAACTGCTTCCAGCAGGCGGAGGACGCGGCGGCCGTGCGGGAGATAGACGCCCGCCTGGGGGTACTGGATACGCCCCACCCAGAAGCGTAAAAGCGAATGCAAACGGTTCTTTTTGACCTGGACGGCACCCTGCATGACCGCACCGCCACGCTGAGGCGCTGGCTGCCCGGTCATCTGCGCCGCTCCAGCCTGCCGCCAGCGTACGCGGCCCGTTTTCTGGAGCTGGATGACTTTGGTTACCGCTCCAAACGAGAGGTTTTCCCTCAGTTGGCGCCAGGAGTTTGGACTTTCCCACGATCCAGAGATGCTGTTCAGCGATTTTGGGAGCCACGTACAGCAGGCAGTTCGCATGCCGCACGCCCTTGAGGTGCTGCGCGAATTAAAAAATAGGAGCGTGGGATTGGGTCTGGTCACCAACGGCTGGCCGCAGCGGGCGGTGCTGGCCGCCTGTGGCCTGTCGGAATGCTTCGGTGTGGTCGTGGTCAGCGGCGAAGTGGGGTTCGGCAAGCCTGATCCCCGCAGCTACCAGTTGGCGCTGGACGCCCGGGGTGTGACTGCGGCCGGCAGCTGGTTCGTGGGCGACTCACCGCGTAACGACGTGTGGGGTCCGCAGCAGCTTGGTCTGCGTTCGGTGTGGCTGCCGACCGGACACCCGCTGGCCGGGGAGCGGCCCGAAGTCACCTTGCAGGACCTGCGCGGAGTGCTGCATCTGTTCTAATACCTCCCATGCCCGACGCTCCCAACGACGCCGATATCCTGCGTGACTTTACCCGGCTGGTCCCGGTCGGCACTGGCCTGGACGGGGTGCTGTGGCTGGAAGTTGGCGTGGTGAGCTGGCCCATGCCGCACACGCCGCAGCTGCACTGGGAGCCGCTGGAATCGCTGCCCGCCTATGCCAGCGCTGAAGCGGTGGCGCGGTCCCAGCACGCGGCTCTGGCAGACACGCGCTACTTCGCCGTGTATGAGCGCTGCGGTAGGCGCCGCCCACGCGGGTGGATGCATGACGGTGAATTTTGCCAGGGCTGCGCCGAACGGTGGTTGGGCGTGGTCTACTGACTCCAGGCTACGCAGCGCGGGCCATGGCGTAAGATGGGCGCACCATTGCTGCTTGGGACGCCGCTTCTGTCTGGGTGGCCCCGCCTCTTCCTCTGAAAGTGCTGACCCCGTGACCGACCCCTTGCCTGCCCTAGAAACCCTCCCCGGCCTCCGCGCAGCCCTGGCCGACCATCCACTGGTGCTGCTCCAAGCCCCGCCCGGCGCGGGCAAATCCACCGCGCTTCCGCTGCACCTGCTGAATGAACCCTGGCTTGGCGGCGGCAAGGTGCTGCTGCTGCAACCGCGCCGGGTCGCCGTGCGCGGGGTGGCGGCGCGGCTGGCGGCTTCACTGGGTGAAGGGGTGGGAGAGACGGTGGGCAGCCGGGTGCGCTTTGAGTCGCGTGTCAGCGCACGGACGCGGCTGGAAGTGATCACCGAGGGCATTTTGACCCGCCGACTTCAGCGAGACCCAGAGCTGGCGGGGGTGGGCCTGGTCATCCTGGACGAGTTCCACGAGCGCAGTCTGAACGCTGACCTGGTCCTGGCGCTGCTGCGTGAGGTGCAGGGCGCCCTGCGCGGTGATCTGCGCGTACTGCTGATGTCAGCCACGCTGGACGAGTCCTTGCCCGCCCGGCTGGGTGCGCCGCTGATTCGCTCGCAGGGACGGGCGTACCCGGTCGAGCTGCGCTACGCCGCACAGGAGCCGGCCGGGCGGCTGGGGCCAGCTGTGGCGGCGGCCGTGCGCCGCGCCCTGGCCGAGCAGGCAGGCGACGTGCTGGCCTTCCTGCCCGGCGTGGGTGAAATCCGCGAGGCCCAGGCGGCGCTGGCGGGGGCCGAAGCAGTGGTGTATCCCCTTTACGGCGACCTCCCCCCCGCCGAGCAGACCCAGGCCCTGCTGCCCGGTGGGCAGGGGCGGCGGCGGGTGATTCTGGCGACATCTATTGCGGAAACCTCGCTCACCATTGAGGGGGTACGGGTGGTGGTGGACAGCGGGCAGCGCCGCTCGCAGGCCTACGACCCGGCCACCGGCCTAAGCGGGCTGCGCACCGGCCGCGTCACCCGCGCCGAGGCTGAGCAGCGTGCTGGCCGCGCTGGGCGGCTGGCCCCCGGCGTGGCCTACCGCCTGTGGCCCGAGCGCACCCAGGCCCTGCTGGCCGCAGACCGCCCCCCCGAAATCCTCGCCGCCGACCTGGCCCCGCTGCGGCTGGAACTGGCCGCCTGGGGCGTGACCGAGCCAGGCGGCCAGGAGTGGCTGGACGCTCCGCCCGCCCCCGCCTGGGCTGCCGCTGGGGCACTGCTGCGCGGCCTCGGCGCGCTGGACGATACTGGCCGCATCACTGCGGCGGGGCAGGCGCTGCTGCGTTTTCCCACCCATCCCCGGCTGGCGCACCTGCTGGCGGCGGCCCCTGACCCGGCCCTGGCCGCCGATGTGGCCGCGCTGCTTGAGGAGCGTGGCCCCCGCCTTGCTGCGGCCAGCGCCGACCTGACCGAGCGGGTCAACCTGCTGCGCCGGGCCCGTGCGTCGGGGCGGCCCGAAGGCTGGGTAGGGGCCGAGCGGCTCTCGCGGCAGTGGCGCCGCCTGCTGGATACGCCCGCCGCCGACAGCCCGGCTGACCCCTACGCGGTGGGCCGCCTGCTGGCGCTCGCTTACCCCGAGCGGGTGGCCCTGGCGCGCAGAGCCCTGGGGGCTGGAGAACAGGCAGAAGGGGCCGGAGCAGGCCGCTTTTTGCTGGCGGGGGGGCAAGGCGCCGAGTTGCCGCCCGGCGACGGGCTGAGCCGCGAAGAAGCCCTGGCGGTGGCCCACCTGGACGGGGTAGCTGAGGGGAACCGCCGGGGACCGGAAGGCCGCATCTTCCTGGCTGCGCCCCTGCACCGCCGCGACCTGGAAGCGGGCGCTGGGTGGCTGCCGCGCACCGAGTGGGACGCCCGCACAGGCCGGCTGCTGGCCCAGGAAGAACTGCGCCGGGGTGCCCTGGTGCTGGGCACCCGCCCGCTGACCGCCAGCGACGCCGCTGCCGAGGCGGGGGCCGTGGCGGCCGCTGTCGCCCGCGAAGGCCTGCACCTGCTCAACCTCAGCCCCGAAGTTCAGGCCCTCAGAAACCGGGTGCTCTCCCTGCGGGCTTGGCGCCCCGAAGAAGGGTGGCCCGACCTGTCGGACGCTGCCCTGCTGGACACCGCCGGAGAGTGGCTGGCTCCCTTTTTGGGGGGCATCCGCAGCCGCGAAGCGTTGGCCCGGCTGGACCTGCTGCCCGCCTTGCAGGCGCAGCTGCCCTGGCCGCTGGCCTCACAGCTGGACGAGCTGGCGCCCACGCACCTCACCGTGCCCAGCGGCTCGCGCATTCGGCTGGACTACGCCCCGGACGGCAGCCCGCCGGTCCTGGCCGTCAAAGTGCAGGAAATGTTCGGCCTGCAAGACACGCCTGCGGTCAATGCAGGCCGCACTCCGGTGCTGCTGCATCTGCTGTCACCGGCCCGCCGCCCGGTTCAGGTCACGCAGGACCTGCGCTCCTTTTGGGCCAGCGGCTATTTCGAGGTCCGCAAAGACTTGCGGGGCCGCTATCCTAGGCACCCCTGGCCGGACGACCCCGCCAGCCACGCTCCTACCGCCAAGACCAAGCGGGCGCTGGAGCGCGGGGGCTAACTGGGAAGATTCAGCGTTCCCAGCTCCAGCGCTGTCCGTCGTGCAGCAGCACCGGCTCGGAAGCGTCACCGCTGTACCCGAGTTCAGGCCCGGCCCCAAAGAAGTACAGGCGTTCTCCCTGGCGGTACATGGAGTGGTGCTGCTCCGCTTGAACCGCGTCCACCCCTTTGAGCAGGAGAACGGGTTTCGCTGTGGTACCCCCGTTCAGAAGCTGCCCTTTATCGTTTGACCCGGCACCGTACATCTGACCGTCCTTGGTCAGGAGCAGCAGGTGCTGGGACCCTGCGGAAATGTCGCTGACATTGTTTAGCAGCTGGGTAGGCGGCATCACCTGACTGGCAGGCTGCCATTTGCCCGTGACCCAGGCGCCTCCTTCTGGGGTCAGCCAGGCGGTGAAGGAGTCGCCCGCCACCACTCGGCTGGCTGCCGGAGCGATGGGCCGCCATTCATCTGTTCCGGCCACTTCATCTATCTCCTGCACAGGGCCGAGTTGGCCGTCCTCATTCCAGCCATACCCCAGCAGTTGGCCGCTGCCGGCCAGGGCAGCGACGTGGCTCTTGCCTACCGCCATCGCCCTGACGTCGCCGAGCAGCAGCTTTGGGCCGGGGTCCAGCGGCCCGTCACTTATGGGCATGGCCGCCGGGTTGTGCTGCTGGTACAGTTCCCCCGCCTGGGTCAGAAAGAAGTCGGTGGCGTGCCGGGTGGCGAGGTCGCGCAGCGGCTCCCACTCTGGCCCCACACCGTCCCGCCGTCCCCTGCCAAGCGGCACAGTGCTGGTTAGGCGGTCAAAGCGGACAGGGTAACTGTCTTCCAGCAGCAACAGGCCCCCGGTGGAAGAGCTGACCTTGGTTACCCGGCTGGTCATGTCAGTTGGGGTGATGCGGTGGTCATAGGTGGAGATGCGCCCCTCTGCCAGGCCCAGGCGGGCACTGAGGTCCGGCTGATTCCAGACCCACAGATCCGCTGGTGACTTACCGCTTGAAGCGGTTCTGGCGTTGGTCGCAGACGGCAGCGCCTGGTCCAGGGCCGCGCCGTAGCCCCAGGTCCAGCGGGTGCCGTCGGTCTGTACGGCGTGCAAGAGCTGCCCCTCGCGCCAGACCCGTTCTATGTTTTGCAGCAGGCGCTGCGCTGGCTGCGCCCGTTGCGTCGGTCCGCCGACCGCATCCATGCCCGGTGTCCAGCGCAGCAGGTCGCCGTTGTCCAGCAGGGCCAGTTCGCCGGGGCCGACCGACTTCACCCCCTTCAGCAGCCGGGTGGGGCGGGGGTAGTGCCACTTCGGGCCGAACCAGGGCAGCTGATCGGCGCCCCAGGCCCACAGCTCACCCGCCGGTGATACGGCGTACACCGCGTAGCCGCTCAGGGTGGCCGAGCGGGTGTCGTATTCGCTGGGCTGCTCCGGCGTAAATTCGGTGGCAAAGCCGGTCATGGAGCCTATCTCGTTGTTGCCCATCACAAAGGTCCGGCCGCTGTGCTGGCGAATGAGGGTGAGTTGTTCAGACTCTTCTACCGACGCCACATCCTTGAGACGAATCTGCGGCTGCGGGGCCGCAACTCCTGAGTCGCCCAGTTCTCCGAGGTCAAATTCCAGCAGGGTGCCGTCGTCCTTCAGGGCCAGCAGCTCCTCAAGGCCAGTGGGGACCACTCTGACAATGCCGCGCCCCAGGGTAAGAGCCTGCGCTGCGCTGAGGCGTGGGCCGCCCATGGGAGGCTCTCCCCACATCACGAAAGTGCCGTCCTGGCGGCGGGCATAAAATTCCTGCCGCACTGCGAAGAGTGCCTCGGCCCCCTGCATCACGCGCGTCATCTGCTCGCCCTGGCGCTCACGTTGCCACACGCTGCCGTCGCGCCCAAGCGCCAGCAGCAGCGACAGGTCCTCTGGATCCGTCAGGTTGCCTGCCCCCTGGGCCAGCTGCCGTATGCCTTCCAGCAGCAGCCGGGTCACGGTGCGGCCTTGCCCGTCAGCCCGCCATTCCCACAGCTTGCCGTCCTCGGTGAGAAAGGCGTCTGATGTGGCTTGCAGCACGCGGCTGCGCCTCGGGACGCTGACGTTCAGGTCGGCTCCCTGGTCGTTCGCAGCCTCAGTCCGCTGCCACAGCCGCAGTTGCTGGGGCGCGGATTCGCTTTCCTGCGGCGCGGGCGGGGCCAGAAAGGCGATGCCTTCAAAGTCCTCGTATTTGCTCTGGAGCGGCACAAAAGTGGGAAAGGCGGGCGGGGTTGCCCCAGCGCTGGCGCCGGCATGGGTTGGGGCCA
Source organism: Deinococcus sp. (assembly GCA_030524065.1). Classification (GTDB taxonomy): domain Bacteria; phylum Deinococcota; class Deinococci; order Deinococcales; family Deinococcaceae; genus Deinococcus. The sequence goes on along the minus strand of JAUNHF010000082.1, from coordinate 1,342 downwards.
GCAGCAGGGCAGCCAGCAGGGAAACGGCAGAGCGGTGCAGGAGAACTGACATCAGATCACAGTATGCCCAGGTTGGAATGGCTCCCTTGCCCAGTGCTCTTATTTGGCGCCGTCCTGGTTCTCAGCGCTCTCCGGACGGGCCGCCCGCTTTTCGCGCAGGCTCTGCCACCACCGGCGGCGGCGCTGCCAGCGCAGGGTGTTGGCGCTGGGTTCCGGCTGCTCGCGGCTCTGGTTGGTCAGGGTCATGCCCGCGCTCGCTGTCATCACGGCGATGAGGGCCAGCCACTGCACGGGCGTCAGCGTTTCACCCAGCAGCAGCAGCCCCGCTACGGCGGCAATCGCCGGCTCCAGGCTGCTCAGCACCCCAAACACCTTGGCGGGGATAAATTTCATCGCCTGCATTTCCAGGGTGTAGGGCACCGCGCTGCTCAGCAGGGCCACGCCCAGACCGGCCAGCAGCACGCCGGGCGCCAGCAGGGCCGTGCCTGCCCCGGCCAGCGCGAACGGCAGGGTCACGGCGCCGGCCACCCACATGCCGGCCGTCACGCTGAGGGTGCCCGACAGCTCGCGGCTCACCCGGCTGCCAGCCAGGATATACAGCGCCCAGAAGAACCCGGCCAACAGCGCAAAACCGACTCCTACCGGGTCCAGCCCACTGGCGCTCAGCTCGCCCCGTGGGGCCATCAGGCCAATGCCGGTGGCGGCCAGCAGCACCCACAGAAAGTCGGCCGGGCGGCGCGAGAGCAGCAGCGACAGCACCAGCGGACCGGTAAATTCAATCGTGACCGCCACGCCCAGGGGCAGCCGGTCCAGGGCCGCGTAAAAGGCCAGGTTCATCAGGCCCAGGGCCAGGCCGTAGGGCACGATCAGCCGCCACTGCGCCGGTGTCATGGCGCGCCAGTTGGGCCGGAACAGCAGCGACAGCAGCGCGGCGGCCAGCACCACCCGCAGGCCCGCCGTGCCCATCGGTCCCACCTGCGCGAACAGCCCCTTGGCAATCGCCGCGCCCCCCTGAATGGTCAGCATGCCGGCCAGCAGCATCAGGAAGGGGGGAAAGCGGGGCGGTGCCTGGGAGGTCATAGCCGCGATGCTAGAGCATTTGCCGCTGTCCCCGGCTCTCACGCAGCAGGAGGGGTGTGCCGCCGCGCTTGGTATAAGATGCGGGGCAGTGAAAGAGGCCATGCATGACTGAGATTCCGGGGCAGTCCCCCCAGCCGCAACCCCAGCAGTATCCGGACAGCGTAACCGGAAACGTGACCGGCGAGCGCCACCTTCAGGCCGCTCCGGCCCGCCCCGCCCCCCGCAGCGGTCTGGCCCGGCTGTGGAAAGACTGGCTGGAGCC
>JAUNHF010000081.1:5707-7679 GCA_030524065.1 Deinococcus sp. | reverse complement strand
TGGCGGCGCTGGGTGTCGTACTCGGCGATGGCGCGCCGCACACTGGGCGCCAGCCGCTCCAAGCGCTGCTTGAGAATGTAGTCGGTCACGCCCTGGCGCAGGGTGTCTACCGCAATTTCCTCGCCCATCGCGCCGGTCACGATCAGGAAGGGCAGCAGAGGGTCGTGCTGCTGGGCGGCGCGGAAAGCCCGCAGGCCGTCGTAGCTGGGCAGCGCATAGTCGCTGAGAATCAGGTGCGGCGAGAAGGTGGTCAGTTCGTGGAGGAAGCCCGGTTCATCCTCGGCGCGGCGCACTTCCAGCTGCCAGGGCAAGTCGGCGCGCAGCGATTCGGTGACCAGTTCATGGTCCAGGTCGTTGTCTTCCAGGTGCAGCAGCCGCAGCACACGCTCTTCGGGCTGGGTCATCCCTGCACCCCAGCGCCGGCGTCATCCGGCCCAGAGCCATCCGGCAGGGCGGCGCGGGGCTCCAGGGGCAGGGTCACGCCAAACACCGCGCCCACCCCCGGTTCGCCGTGGGCCGAGACGCGGCCCCCGTGGCGCTGGACGATGCGGCGGACATTGGCCAGACCGATGCCGGTGCCCTCGAATTCTTCGTTGCTGTGCAGTCGCTGAAACACGCCAAACAGTTTATCGGTATAGCGAGGGTCAAACCCCACGCCGTTGTCATGCACCCGGATTTCGGCCATGCCTTCACCGTCTGGCACGCTGTCTACCCGGATCAACACCTCTTCACGGGTGCGCGAATACTTCAGCGCGTTGCCCAGCAGGTTGGCGAACACCTGCGCCAGCAGCCGCTCGTCACCGCACACGTGCGGCAAAGGGTCCACTTGCAGGGCCACACTGCGGCCCTCACGGTCGGGTTGCAGCTCGGCCCACACGCCATTGATCAGCGCGCTCAGATCCACCTCCTGCTGGCGCAGCTCAGCGCGGCCCGTGCGGGAAAATTCCAAGAGGTCGTCAATCAGGTGGCCCATGCGCTGCCCCGAATCCAGAATCACATTCAGGTAGCGCTCGGCCTGCTGGGACAGGTCGCCTTCGGCCTGCAACTTCTTGCGCAGCAGTTCGCCAAAGCCGGTCATGTGCCGCAGCGGTGTACGCAAATCGTGGCTGACCGAATAACTAAAAGCTTCCAGCTCACGGTTGGCCTCGCCCAGCTCCTGGGTCCGCTCGCGCACCCGCTGCTCCAGCGAGCGGTTCAGTTGCTGCAATTCCTCCTGGGCCAGCAGCGCCCGCTGGCGCAACACGTCGTTGTCCAGGGCCAGGGCAAAGCGCTGCGCCACCTGCTCGGCCAGCTCGAAGTCGTGGGACTGCACTGGCCGCGTGTAGGCCAGCCCCAGCAAACCGCGCAGGCTGCCGTCATGGCCCCACAGCGGCAGCGAGACGAATTCGGCGGTGCCGAGCAGCTCAAGCAACACCGAGTTGCGGTCCACAAAGGCTTCCTGGCGGAGGATCGCCTCGTGAAGCAGCCTCTCTATGGTTTCCATCATCTCAGGGGTCAGCGGATAGTCCTCTTTGGCGCTCTGGCCCAGCCAGTGAATCTGGTACTGCGGGGACTGGGGCGACTCCGCATCTTCAGCGGCCGTCAGCTCTACGGCAGGCAGCAGATCGGTGCGCCACAGGGCCACGTCGGCACCCAGCGAACGGGCCATCAGCTCCACCGCCTCTTGGTAGCTACGGCGCTGAACAAGCAGTTCATTGTTCTGGCTCAGCGCCGCGGGCGACAGGGCGTCCGAAATCTGGACCATCAGCCGCGCCTGGAACTCGGCCCGCACCTGGGCGTCTACATCGGTGGTGCTGCCTACCCACTCCACCACGTCGTCGCCCCCGCCCAGCAGCGGCACGGCGCGCACCACGTAGGTGCGGTACAGCCCCTGGGGGCCGACCATCTGTACCTCGACCTCCAGCGGCCGGGCCTGCGCCCGCGCCTGCGCCACCGCCTGATAAAAGCGGTCCAGATCTTCCGGGTGGACCGG
>JAUNHF010000081.1:0-5697 GCA_030524065.1 Deinococcus sp. | reverse complement strand
ATCCGTCCAGGTCCACCGGCGCGGGCAGGCCAGGCTGCTGGTCGTACCAGCGGCCGTTCACATAAGTCACGTTCCACTCGGCGTCCACCGTCCAGACCAGCTGCGGCATGCCGCTCAGCACCATGCGGTAGTGGTCTTGCTCGGCCAGGGCCAGCTGCTCGGCCAGCATCCGGGCATGTACGTCGGTCGCCACCGCGATCCACTCGTTCACTTCGCCGCTGATGGTGTGCAGCGGCGCCACCTTGAGCGACACCCAGCGCCAGCCGGGCGCCGGGGCCGTGGGCTCCTGACCATGCAAAAACAGCGCTTCGGGGGTCCGCAGGGCCATTCGCAGGTCGGTTTCCTGCTGCTGGCCGCTGGCGTAGGCCGCTTTCCACAGGGCGTCGTAGGCGGCGCGGTCCTCGGGATGAATCTGGTCGCGCACCACCGGCCCGCTCAGCAGGCCCCGGAACTGCTCGTTGGTGTAGGTCAGCCGGCCCCGGCTATCGGACATCCACAGCACGTGCGGCACCCCGTCCAGTGCCGCCCGCGACTGCTGCTCCTGGTCGCGCAGGCGTTGCTGGCTTTCCAGTGCCCTACTCACGTCGCGCAGCACATGCAGGTAGCCCAGCAGTTCCTGCCCCTGCCCCGTGACGCGAATGCGGCTCATCTCGCCCCAGAAGGTCTGGCTCCCGGCCCCGTTCAGGCGCCGCACCACGCCGCTGTACTCTTCGGGCGACTCTGCCGAGAACAGCTCGCGGCGATTACCGGGTTCGTCCACCACGGTCCGCTCCCGCACCTGATCAATGTGAACGCCGGCCAGGTCGCGGAATTCCAGGCCCAGCAGGTCCAGGTAGCGGCGGTTCATCATCCGCACAAAGCCGTCGGGGGTGGTAAAGGCCGCGCCCCCGTCCATCGCCTGAAAGATAGCCAGAAAGTCGGCCCGTGACTGCTCCAAAAAGTTCTGCGAGGCGCCCAGGTCGAGGTTGACTTGGCGCAGGCGGCGGTTGAGCCGCAGTTGATCGCTGACCAGTCGGTGTGTCAGCAGCCCGGCCAGCAGGCCCATCATGACCACCAGCGGCGCCAGCAGGCTGGAAGGGTCGCTTACGGCAAGCTGCGGCACCCGGATTTGCAGGGTCCAGTCGTGGCCCAGGCGCGGCACGGTGGTTTGCAGCAGATCACCCCCGGCGCCAGTCTGGCGGGTCACGGCGCCGGCCAACAGGCTCAGGGGGCGGGCCGCTGCACTCGGCTGCGATGCACTTAATTCCGCTGCGGCGCCGGCCCCTGGGGCCTCTGGCGGCTGTCGCCGTGGCGTGCCCTCCAGCAGGGGCTGGCCGTCAATCAGAATCTGCACCTGATTGCCCGGCACGGGCGACAGCTGCGCGATCTCACCCAGCAGCTGCTCTATGTTGATCAGGGCATACAGCACGCAGGGCGCCTGCCCGGTGCTGGAGGACACCGCACAGGGCTTGATGATCAGCAGCGAGCGGCGGTTCTGGGACAGCGGGGCGCGGTACTCCGCCGCGAAAGGCGACGTGGTGACAATCTTTCCGCTCCGCGCAGCAGAGTTGATCGCCTGCTGAATCATCTGCCCCACCGCCGGTTCCACCACCACCGGCCCAAGCTCGGCGGGCGCGGTTGCCAGCTGCCCACCCCCAAACCGCATGACATTCAGCTCGTAAACGCTGGGAAAATACTGTTCCAGATGCAGCCCGCTCACGAAGGTGCTGATCTCAGTGCCGGGCTGCTTGTCGGCGTACAGGAATGAATGGGTGGACAGCAGCAGCGTCTCATAGTCGGAGAGGCGGTCAGACAGCACCTTGGCGTGGGAATCAAGCTGATTTTGCGTATCGGTGAGCTGCTGCTGGCGCACATAGGTATGAACCGCCACCGCAGAAATCAGCGTGACCAGCACGATCAGGATCAGCAGCTGGGTCGCCAGCGAGATTTGCAGGAAGCTGGGGCGCCGGGAGGCCGCTGGGGACGGGGGGTAAGGGGCCGTCATGCCGGGCCCTCTGCTGAGGCTCCCATCTGAGCCCCCGCCAATTCCCGGCGGGCCGCTCGCAGCAGCACCCCGGCGTCTACCGTCTCGCCCGTCCAGCGGGCAAAGGCCAGCGCCGCCTGATGCGCCAACATGCCCAGGCCGCCTTCGTTCAGCAGGCCCTGCGCCGCCGCGTCACGCCGCAGCCGGGTGTGCTCGGGGCGGTACACCATGTCGTAGACCAGGGCGCCGGTGGGCAACTGCCGCCAGTGGGCGGGGCTCAGGTCCAGCGGCGTTTCGTGCGGACGCTCCAGGCCGGCGCTGCTGGCGTTCAGGATCAGGCCCACCTCGGCCCAGTCCACCGCCTGAGCCTCCCGCTGCTGGACAGCCCAGCCCGCGTGCCCCCACTCGGCGGCCAGGGCGCGGGCACGCTCGGGGGTGCGGTTAAGAATCAGGGTGGGCACGCCCCATTCGCGCAGCACCCACAGCGCGGCGCGGGCGGCCCCACCGGCCCCCAGCAGCGCGGCCCGGCGGCCGGGGTCCGGCTGGTAGCCGGCGTCCAGCAGCGCGGCCCGCAGGCCAGGGGCGTCGGTGTTGTCGCCCCGCAACTCACCGTCCTCCCAGAACACGGTGTTTACGGCGCCAACCGCTTGGGCGGCCGGCGTCAGGCCGTCCAGCAGCCTGATGGCCGTGACCTTGTGCGGCAGGCTGAGGTTGGCCCCGGTGACGAACTTGCCGCTGCTCACCTCACTGCTGGTCGCCTGGGCCCGCAGCGCCAGCAAACGCGCAGGCAGCTGAGCGGGCAACACGTCTTCCGCCCGGTAGCTGCCCCGCCACCCGGCCGCCGCCAGCGCGGCGCGGTGTAGGGCCGGTGAAAGCGAATGGGCGGCTGGATGGGCAAATAAAAAGGCGCGGAGTTCCGCCGTCAGCATGGCAGCCAGTCTAACCCATGGGTTTTCCGGCTGCCGGAGAGGTGCCCGGTGCGCTGGGGTGCCCAGTGCCTTGAAGGCGTCCGGTGTCTTGGGGTACCCGGTGCTCCCAGCAGCCCAGGACTCCAGGCCGCAGCGTGCTCTAAGCTGCACGGCGTGAACCGCCCCACGCCTACCGACTTGCTCACTGCTGATTCCCCCCTCACCTTTCGCTGGAGCGCCCTGGCGCGGCTGGGCGGGCTGCCGGCCAGCCAGGGCACCGGCGGGGAGCTGCGCCGCGTGCTGGCCGACTTTCAGGTAGAAGAGTTGCCGCTGTACCTGCCGGCCGGCGAGGGCGATCACCTGATGGTTCACCTGCGCAAGGAAGGCCACACCACCGGCCACCTGCTGCGCGAACTGAGCCGGCAGCTGCGCGTGAAGGACCGCGACATCGGCAGTGCCGGGCAAAAAGACCGCCACGCCGTGACCACGCAGTGGATTTCGCTGCCGGCCGCCGCCGAAAAGCGCCTGCCTCACTTTGTGCTGGACGGCGTGGAGGTGCTGGAAACTGGCCGCCACCCCAACAAGCTGGGGCTGGGGCACCTGCGCGGCAACCGCTTCCGGGTGCAGGTGCGCGGCGCCCCCGGCACGGCGCCAGCGGCCGCGGCGCGGCTGGGCGAGCTGGCCGCCCAGGGCGTGCCCAATTACTTCGGGCCACAGCGCTTTGGGCTGGGCGGGGTCAATGCCGCCGAGGGACTGCGGGTGCTGCGCGGCGAATCTGCCCTGAAAGACCCCAAGCTGCGGCGCTTTCTGGTGTCTGCCCTGCAAAGTTCCCTTTTCAACGCCTATCTTGGCCTGCGCCTGGAGCGCGGCCTGTTTGCGGCGCTGCTGCCCGGCGACCGCGCCAAAAAGCACGGCAGCGGCGGCGAGTTCTGGGTGGACAGTGCCGACGAAAGCGGGCGGGCCGCGCAGGGCGAGGTGAGCGCCCTGGGCAACCTTTTCGGCAAAAAGAGCCAGCCGCTCCGGGCGGAAGGCGGGGCGCTGGAACGTGAAGCCCTGGAGCGGCTGGGCCTGGACCCCGCAGAGTTCACCGCGCTGCGCGGCGACACCCGGCTGACCCGCATCTTCTTTCTGGAAGCGCCGCAGCTGACCCCTACGGAAGACGGGTACACGGTGCAGTTCGCCCTGCCACGTGGCAGTTTCGCCACCGCCGTGCTGCGCGAACTGATGGGCGGCGAAGTGGACACCCTGCCGGTGCCGGAGCAAGCAGATGCCCCACCCCACAGCGCCCCAGCCTGATCCCCAGATGCACGCGCCTGATCCCAAACTGCGCCGGGCTTTCCTGGGCAGCAGCTACGGCACCGCCGCTGAGCGGGCGTGGCTCAGCGAGCTTCCCGGTCCTGCTCCCAGCTGGGCGGTGGGCCGCTGGGGGATCATCACCGCCTGGAATCCAGCTGGGCAGCCGTCAGACCGGGCAGGCAACGAGCAGCGTCAGCGGGCGCTGGCAGCGGCAGTGGAGCAGCTGGGGCGGCGCTCCCTACCGGGCCACAACGGTGAGGGCGAGTGGACTGAGCCGGCCCTGATCGTTAAGGACATCGGCGCGGCCGAGCTGGCACAGCTGGGCACTCGCTTCGGGCAGGCCGCCGTGCTGTGCGGCAGCGGCACGCGGGCAGCGCTGCTGTGGCTGGGCGGTGGGCGCGTGATCCGGGCCGAGCGGCTCTGGCTGACCATCCGCCTGCCAGAGCCGGCCTAAATTCAAAATCTGAATCTAAAAAAGGAGCGTCTCCCACGGGGGCAGACGCTCCTTATTTTTGTGCCGGGAGACGATAAGCTGGGTTCTGTCCTGCCCTGAGGCAGGGACGACCATCTCTCTGGGACGCCTGTCGCCAGACGCCTCTAGCGACCATCCTGGCGCTGCAAACGGGCGGGCCGCCCTCACGCGCTGTCGGGTCTTGCACCAGATGGGGTTTACCAGCGCTCCCAGTCTCCTGGGAACCTGGTGCGCTCTTACCGCACCGTTTCACCTTGACCTGCGGCCTGCCACGCCTGGCATACGCGGCCGCAGGCCGTCTTGTTTCTGTGGCACTGTCCTTCGGCTTCGCCGCTTTCCCCCCGCAGGCGTGCGGGGAGGGTGCTCGGCTCGCCGACCAGCCGTTAGCTGGCATCCTTGCCCTGTGGTGCCCAGACTTTCCTCACTGCGCAGGCCCCAAAGGGCCAGCGCAGCGCGGCCGTCTGTCTCCCGGCGGGGCAGTCTAGCAAACTGCGCGGGGCTAGAGCCACAGGCGGCGGGTCAGGGCTTCTTGCTCTCGCTGCTCTGGCGACTGCTGGCCCGCATCGGGCTGGAGCAGCCAGCCCAGCTGCTGCTCGCCCAGCTCCACAAACTCGCCGGGGCCCAGATCGCCCAGCCACAGCCCGCCCACGCGGTAGCGCAGCAGCCGGTCTACCGGGCAGCCCACCGCCGCGAACATCCGGCGCACCTGCCGCTTGCGGCCTTCTCGCAGCAGCGCCAGCGCCCCGCCGGGGGCCGGTTCCACCTCGGCGCGGGCAAAGCCTTCTTCCAGCTCTATACCGCGCCGCAGCGCCAGCAATTCACGCTCGCCGGGTTCAGGATAGGACCACACCCGGTACACTTTTTCGTGCTCAAAGCGGGGATGGGTCAGCCGCATGGTGAGGTCGCCGTCGGTGGTCAGAATCAGCACCCCTTCAGAGTCTTTGTCCAGCCGGCCCACCGGATGCAGGCCAGGCACCGGCGGCATGGCGTCCAGCACCGTCTGGCGTCCCAGTTCGTCCTGCGCGGTGGTCACGAACCCGGCCGGCTTGTGCAGCATA
>JAUNHF010000080.1:4730-7706 GCA_030524065.1 Deinococcus sp. | reverse complement strand
CCGCCTTGCTGCCCAGTTCGCGCATGCTTTCGGGGGTCGGGCCAATAAACACGATGCCGTGGTCGCGGCACATCTCGGCAAAGTCGGGGTTTTCGGCCAGGAAGCCGTAGCCGGGGTGAATCGCTTCGGCGCCGGTCATCAGCGCCGCCGAAATCACGTTTTGCACCTTCAGATAAGAATCGGTGCTGGCAGGCGGACCCACACAGACCGATTCGTCGGCCAGCAGCACCGGCAGGCTTTTTTCATCGGCGGTGGAGTACACCACCACTGTCTTGATACCCATCTCGCGGGCAGTGCGGATGATCCGCAGGGCAATCTCGCCCCGGTTGGCAATCAGGATTTTCTTGAACATAGTGTTTCCCTTCGGGGAGCATAGAGGCAGGAGCAGAAGGCGGAGGGCTTCTTTGCTCGCTCTCTCGGTCCTCTGCTCCTGGCATGCGGCATCACTCAATAATGAACAGGGTCTGCCCGAACTCTACCGGCTCGCCGTTTTTCACCAGAATCTCCCGAATCACGCCGCTGCTCTCGGCTTCAATCTCGTTCATCAGCTTCATGGCTTCGATGATGCACAGCACCTGGCCTTCTTGCACGCGGTCGCCCGGCTTGACGTAAGGCTCGGCGTCGGGGCTGCTGGCGGCATAGAAGGTGCCCACGATGGGCGCTTTGACCGGGGTGCCTGCGCTGGCCGGGGCAGCGGCGGGTGCCGCAGCTGGGGCCTCGGCTTCGGGGGTGGGGGCCGCAGCCGACCCGGCGGGAGCAGCGGCAGGAGCGTCTACTGGAGCAGCGGCCGGTGCCGCAGCGGGCGCTGGGGCGAATGCGGGCGCGGGCGCAGCGGCTTGGGGAGCGGCGGGGGCGCTGGCCGAGGCCTGAGGCCCACGGCGCAGGTCCAGGTCGAACGAGCCGGTTTTGAGGCTGAATTCGCGTACGTCGGCGTGGGCCAGAGCGTCGAGAATCTTCTTGAGGTCTTCTGGATTCATAACTTCTCTCCTCGTGCTTCAGGGTTGGATTGTCGGTCTGGGACTTTTCCGATGATGCCACATTATCCGCTAGAGCGGCCAGAAGGCGGCTGGCCGGAACAGGGTGCAGCGCAGTACGGACCGGGGAACAGCGCCGCTGTACCAGAGGCCGGAGCCGCAGCGAGCGGTATAACAAAACGCCCCCATCCTCATTGGAAGGGGGCGGCGCGGTCAGCTCAGCTCAGGCGCGGCTGAGGTAGTCGCCGGTGCGGGTGTCCACCTTGATGGAGGTGTCCTGCTCCACAAACAGCGGCACTTGCACCACGGCGCCGGTTTCCAGGGTGGCCGGCTTGGTGCCGCCCGATACGGTATCGCCGCGCACGCCGGGGTCGGTCTGGGTGATTTTCAGGATGACCTGGTTGGGCAGGATGATTTTCAGGGGCTTTTCGCCGTACATCTGCACTTCGACTTCCATGTTCTCTTTCATGAACTTGGCAGCGTCGCCCACCAGCACGCTGGTCAGGTGAACCTGGTCAAAGGTTTCCATGTCCATAAACACAAAGTCCGAGCCGTCGGGGTACAGGTACTGCATGGTCTTGCCTTCAATAAAGATGTCCTGCAGCTTTTCGCCGGAGTTGAAGGTGCGGTCCACGATGGAGCCGGTTTCCAGGTTGCGGAATTTGGCGACCACTTTGGCGCCGCCGCGCCCGATCTTCTGGTGCTGGAAATCCAGGCATTCCCACAGCCCAGCGTCCATCTCCACTTTGGTTCCGTTTCTCAGGTCACTTACGCTAATCATATCGGCCACACTATGCCACACAGCGGCCCCACCGCGCAGCCTGAATGCTATACTGCTGCGGTTGCCTGGACCCCCACGGCTTTACTGGCTAGGGGTCAGGAATTTCCGAGCAGCGAACTCCGGTGCAGACCACCCTCCCAAAGAGTGGCCCCGGCTCGCTGCGCGCCGAGCAAGGCCCCAGCGTGGGTCCTGCGGCACGGACAGGCACGGTCCTCTGGAGGAAACTATGAATATTAGCGCCAAAGCCCGCAAAAGCGGCGAAAAACTGGAACAGGGCATGATCCCTGCTGTCGCCTACAACAAAGAGAAGAACGTGTCGTTTGCCATCGAGCGCAAAGTCTTCGACAAGATCTTCCGTGAGCAGGGCATCAGCGGCCTGTTTGACATCAGCATTGACGGGGCCGAAGCCTTCCCTGCGCTGGTGAAGACGGTGCAGATGGACAAGCGCCGCCGCGTGCCCATCCACGTGGACTTTTACATGGTGACCTACGGTCAGGCCATTGAAGCCAGCGTGCCGCTGCACACCACGGGCAGGTCTCAGGGCGAGATCGAAGGCGGCCTGGTGGACATCGTGCACCACAACGTCACCGTGCTGGCCCCCGGCCCCCGCCGCATTCCCCAGGAAATCGTGGTGGACCTCAGCGGCCTGAACATCGGTGACAGCATCAGCGCCGGCCAGCTGGACCTGCCCGAAGGCGTGGAACTGGCAATGGACGCCGAGATCAACGTGATCAGCATCCTGCCTCCCCGCCTCACCGACGAGGAGCTGGCTGCCGAAACCGAAGCCGCCTCTGCTGCCGGCGCCGAAGCTGCGGCCATGGGCCAGGAAGACGCCGAAGCCGGCGAAGACCTGCCCAAAGAAGGCACCGAAGGCCGCAACCTGGACAAGGACAACCACAAGGCCGAAGAAATCCGCTCCGAGAGCGGCCAGGAAAACAACTGAGCTTTTGCTGAGCTGTTTGGCCTGAAAGCCGGACTTTCCCGCGTGGGAGGTCCGGCTTTTTTTGTGCGCTGCCTGGCGTGCTAGGCCGGCGCAGGCGGGTCCAAGACTGCCACCTGCGCCGGCCCGGAAAGTCGCGACCCGAAGTAGGCGTGAAAGCGCACCCCGCAGGCACCGGACTGGTGGCATGTCCCAGTCCGAAATGCCTTTGCTGCGCCCCCACGTTCATATGACACCGGGCAGATGCTCTAGCCTGAGCCATGACTTCTGGAACTTCTGAA
>JAUNHF010000080.1:0-4720 GCA_030524065.1 Deinococcus sp. | reverse complement strand
TGGCCGGTGCTGGGGGCCGCACGGCCGAAATTATCGTGGTGGGAGCCGGGCTGGCGGGCCTGTGTGCAGCCCGAATCCTTCAGCGGGCCGGCCGGCAGGTGCGCGTGCTCGAAGCGGGCGAACACCTGGGCGGGCGGGTCTGGAGCCGCGAGGTGGAAGGCTACACCATTGACGCCGGGTTCCTGGGGATGTTTACGGACTATCCGGCGGCGCGGCGGCAGTTCGACTATGACGCACTGGATTTGGTCATCCTCAAACCCTCGACAGTGCTGCGCCAGGAAGGCGGGGTGGCTGAGATTCTGGGCGACCCCCGCCGCGACCCCGGAGCGCTGCCGGGTGACCTGACGGCCGGAGCCCTCACGGCGGCGGACCGCCTGCACGCCGCCCGCCTGGCCGCCGAGCTGCTGAGCGGCCCGCCCCACGCCCTGCTGAGCGGCCCCGATACCAGCACCCGCGAATTTTTGCTGGAGCGCGGCTTTTCCGAGCGGTCCCTTGAGCGGTTTTTCGCGCCCTTTTTTGGTGGGCTGGTCATTGACCGCAAGCTAAACACCAGCGCCAACCTGTTTCGCTACTACCTGCGCCTACTGATCACCGGCGACGTGGCAATCCCGCGCCGGGGCATGAGCGAACTGCCCCGCCAGCTGGCTGCCGGGCTGAATGTGCAGCGCGGCGTGCGGGTAGAGGGCCTGAGCAGCGACGGCCGGGGCGTGACCCTGCGCACCACAGCCGGAGAGATGCACGCCGCGCAGGTGATCGTGGCGACCGATCCGCCCACCGCCGCCCGCTTACTGGGCGAGCAGCCCGGCGAGCACCGGCCAGTCAGCCGGGGCAGCCTGAGCAGCGCCTATCTGCACTTCCGCGCCCCGCAGGCGCTGGAGCCGCAGCCCCGCTTGCAGCTGAATGCCCGCCCCACCGGCTGGCTGAACCAGGTGCTGTGGCTGGATCAGGTATTTCCCAACCGGGTGCCCGGCGAGCGCGGCCTGCTGATTGCTTCGCTGTGGGGCATTCCACAGGGCGACGACGCCGCGCTGGGCGAGTTGGCGCGGGCCGAACTGCGCGAGTGGTACGGCGACGCCGCCGACGAGCTGGACCTGCTGGCCGTAGACCGGATCGCGCATGTGCAGTACCCGCAGCCGGCCGGCTACGCGGGCAGCCTGCCCGGCCACAGCACCGCGCTGCCAGGCGTCTTGCTGGCGTCTGAGGTCACCAGCCTCAGTGGGATTCAAGGAGCGCTGGAAAGCGGCGAGAAGGCAGCGGCCGCCATCCTGGGTGACCTGGAAGTGCTGAGCCGCCCACGCGGCGCTTAAACGCCGCCAGACAGGCCACAGTGGGCCGGCCCGGCGGCTGCCCACTGGCCGGGGCAAGTGGCGTGCCCCCTCCTCCGGCCGCAGCACAATATTGCCGACTTCCCCGGATCATGGCCCGCCCGCCCCAGGCTCTGGGGAAAAACCTTAGGCATCTGGAATTCTGAAACGCAAAAGCACGAAATTTTATTGCTCATATCTAAGCTTCTCTCAAAAATCTGGAAGCTGAGCGGCCTTTTTTGATTTTTTATTGCCCGGTGTATTAGTGTAGGCTCCATGCACGGACCCCTCGGATCAAGCGACTGGAGCCAGCTTTCCCCTCAACAGCGCTGGGGAGAGGCGGAGCCGGCGTTCGGAAGCGCATTTAGTGCTGGTATCGGGGCCGTCAGCGGCAGTGCTCTGCGCGACATGCTGCGAATGGCGCAGGTGCCCGGCATGATCAACTTCGGCGGTGGGCTGCCCGCCCCCGAGCTGTTTCCGATGGAACGCATTGCTCAGGCCAGCGCTCAGGCCCTGGACAAACACGGCTGGCGCGCCATGCAGTACGGCACCACGGAGGGCTTCTTGCCCCTGCGCGAGTGGCTGGCGGCACACACCTGCCCCGGCGCGGCGGGCGTGACCCCGGACCACATCCAGATCATGACTGGCGGGCAACAGTCTCTAGACCTGGTCGGCAAAATCTTTCTGGATCCCGGAGACACGGTGCTGGTGGAAACCCCCACTTACATGGGCGCGGTGCAGTCGTTTGTGCCCTACCGGCCCAAGTTTGCCGCCGTGCCCACCGACGACCACGGCATCGACATGGACGCTCTGGAGGTAGTGCTGCGTGACTTGGCCGCGCAGGGCCGCACACCCAAATTCATCTACACCATCCCCAATTTTCAGAATCCCACGGGGCGCACCCTCAGCCTGGAGCGGCGTGAACGGCTCCTGGACCTGACCGCGCAGTACAGCGTCTTCGTGGTGGAAGACGACCCCTACGGCCAGCTGCGCTTCAGCGGCGAACATATTCCCAGCCTGGCCGAGCTGATGCTGCGCCGCACCGGCGGCGACCCTGACCGCAGCCATGTGGTGTATTGCTCCAGTTTTTCCAAGACGCTGGCTCCGGGGCTGCGTGACGCCTGGGTCATGGCGGCCCGGCCTATCACCGACAAGCTGGTGCTGGCCAAACAGGGCGCCGACATGCACACGCCCACCCTGAACCAGATGATCGTGACTGAGCTGTTGCCGCTGCTGCCAGAGCAGGTGGGCAAACTGCGCCGCTCCTACGCGGCCCGCGCCGGGCACATGCTGGCTGCGCTAGGCCGCGAACTGCCGCCGGGCGTCTCGCACACCACACCTGAAGGCGGCATGTTTCTGTGGCTGACGCTGCCCGAGCATGTCAGCACCACGGCCATGCTGCCCCGCGCCGTAGAGCGCCGGGTGGCCTACATGATCGGAGAGTGTTTCCACGCGCTGGGCGGCGGGCACAACACCATGCGCCTGTGCTTTAGCACTGCCAGCCCTGAAGCCATTGACCAGGGAATTGCGGCGCTGGCGCAGACCATCCGCGAAGAGCTGTAACAGCGAACATAAAGGCGGGCTCACGGACCCGCCGCCGCAATTTCCTAGCGTGAGCTATGGCTTCCAAAACATTGAAAGACGTCGCCGCCAAGATGCGCGGCATGGACCTGTGCATGCTGACCACCGTGAGCGACTATGGCCGCCTCGCCTCGCGCCCCATGAGCAACAACGGCGAAGTGGAATATGACGGCACCAGCTACTTTTTTACCTGGGCTGATTCGCGGATGGTACACGACATCGAAAAGAACAAGCACGTGCAGCTGAACTTCAAATCTGACAAAGGCTTTTTGTTTGTGGCGGTGCAGGGCGAGGCCCGCGTGCTGACGGACCGGCGTGTGATGAAAGACCACTGGCATGAGGAGCTGCGGCAGTGGTTCAAAGAAGGCCTGGAGACCGAGGGTCTGGTGATGCTGGGGGTGGACGCCCGGCGCATTCAGTGGTGGGGCGAGGACGACGGCGAAGTGGAGCTGTAGACTTTCCGAGCATCGTCCCCAGACTGGCCCCTTTGTTGGACCTCCTACCCTAGATCGGCGCCAAGGGGCTGGCTTCGTTCCAGCCCATGCTGCCGGCCTGGGACCAAACTACAGAGCGGATACGGCTCCTGCAATGACCGTGCGACGTGTCCTCAAGCGCGGCGCACTTGCACGAGTAGCCCGCAGCTCTGGCAAGCGCTGGAGCGACCGTTCTAGGCAGCAGAACGGGCAGGAGTCATCCAGCCCCAAAGTGCCGTGTGAGCGAGTCTGCTTCTACTTCCCCTCTTCCCTAACCTACGGCGCCACACTGAGACATAGAAAAGGCGGCCAGCCTCCGGGAAAGCTGACCGCTCAGAGACAGGGTGGGAAGCTTAGACCGCCCCCACCTTCTCGGCAATAATGCCCTCAATGTAGTCGGTCACGCTCTTAAGAGGCACGCGGCCCAGCACGTCTTCCAAGAAAGCCGTTACCAGCATCTTTTCGGCGGTTTCCTTACTGATACCGCGTGAGCGCAGGTAGAACATCTCCTCTTCGCCCACCGGGCCAGTGGTCGAGCCGTGCGAGCAGCGCACGTCGTTGGCGTTGATTTCCAGCTGCGGCACGCTAAAGTTGCGCGCCTCGCTGCTGAGCATCAGGGTGCGGTGCTTTTGATAAGCGTCGGTCTTCTGGGCGCCCAGGTCCACCTTGATCATGCCGCTGAACACGCCCACGCTCTGATCCGCGCCCACGCCCTTGTACAGCAGGTCGGAATAGGCGTTGGGGGCGGCGTGGTGCTGGAGGGTGTAGTGGTCAAAGTGCTGGTCTTCGTCGGCAAAGTACAGGGCCAGCATTTCGCTTTCAGCGCCGCTGCCACGCACGTAGCTCTGCATTTCGGTGCGGCTGAGCGTGGCACCCATCGTGACCACCAAGCTGTTCAGCTTGCCGTCGCGGGCCACGTCACCGCGCTGACGCTGAATGTGGGTCACGCCTTTGCCCCAGTTCTGGATGGACACGTAGCGCAGCCGGGCCCCCTGGCGCACCACCAGTTCCACCGCGCCGATGGCGTAGGCGTTCTGAAGCGGCTCGGAGTCCTGCTCGTCAATAAAGGTGACGCCGGCATTCTCCTCGGCCACCACCAGGGTGCGGGTGGCGGTGTAGCTGTCGCCTGCGCTCATGACGCGGAAGGAGCCCAGGGGCAGCTCCACTTCTACGCCACGCGGCACATACACGAAGGCGCCGTTGGTCCACAGCGCCGCCGCCAGCGCCGAGAACTTGCCCTCGGAGGGGTCGGGCGACTTGCTGGGCGTGGTGCCGGGAGCGGCAATGGTGGTGTCGTCAGGCACTTCGGCGGGCACCACGCTGTACAGGTACTGCTGCACCAGTTCGGCGTGCTGCTCCACA
>JAUNHF010000079.1 GCA_030524065.1 Deinococcus sp. | reverse complement strand
AATACGCCTTTTTCCGCGCCAGGAGCGGATAAAACTCAACTTGTCAGGTACTGAGAGCTGGTCCCAGCTCTGGCCCGCCCGCAACAGGTTGAGCACCTGCTGATGCAGATCCACCATGTAGCGGCGCAGGGCGACCTGGTCGGCGCGCGTGGCCGGGGTGTAGTGCCCCACGTCAATGATGTCTACATTCTGGGCAATGACCCAGTCCAGCGACTCGATCCAGCCGTTGTAGTAAAAGTCCAGAAAGTCGTTGTAGGGCATGGTCTTGCTCTGACAGATGTCGGTGCACTGCATGGCCTTGTAACCAGGGAACACCACCTGAATCATGCTGTCCGAGTGACTGGGGGCGATGCGGTACAGTTCCACTTTCTCGCCGCCCAGCGTGATGGTCATGCGTTTGTCGAACACGCGGTCGGGGACGGGCACCGGCAGTTTCTCGCCCACGATCGGCTCGATGGCGCGCTGGTTGGCGACGATGGTCGCGCCGTCCGCCTTGAAAATCTGGCTGCCCGAGATGTGGTCGGCGTGGGCGTGGGTGTAGACCACATACTTGACCTTGACGCCAAAACGCTTCTTGATCTCGTCACGCAGCCAGCCCGCCGTGCAGGTCATGGCCGGGTCGATGACCAGGGCACCCTCCTTGGTGATGAGCACCAGGCCGCTGTGCAGCGAGGCACCGTCGCCGGAAGTGTGGCGGTAGAGGTTGCCCTTGATCTGGGTCAGCGAGCGGCCAGTCGTGGGGCAAGGCTTGGCCGTAAAGTCGTCCAGCACGGCGCGGCCAGCGTACTGCGCGGTGTTCACGGACACGCCGTTGTCGCTGGCGGCCTGCGCGGAAGGGACGGCAGCCAGCAGGCCGAGGGTCAGCAGGGTTTTCTTGAAGTGGGTCATGGCAATCTCCTGAGTAGGCTCTTGGAAGGGTGAAACGGCAGGGCAGTCAGCTCACGGTGTCGGCGTTTTCGCCTGCCACGTCCAGCAGGTCACGGCCAATGTCTTTCAGACGGCGCACCCCGCTGAGCAGCATGTTGGTTTTCAGGTCGTCGCGGAAATAGTCCATCACCGACTGCACGCCCGGAGCGCCGCCCAGCGCGAGGCCGTACAGCACCGGGCGGCCCACCGCCACCGCCGTCGCCCCCAGCGCCAGCGCCCGCAGCACGTCGTTGCCGCGCCGGATACCGCTGTCCAGAATGACAGGCACGCTTTCCCCCACCGCGTCCACCACGGCGGGCAGCGCGGTCACGGCAGCGGGCATACCATCGGCCTGACGGCCACCGTGGTTGGACACCTGAATGGCCGCCGCGCCTGCCTTCACGAAACGCTCGGCATCGTCAGGGCGCAGCACACCTTTGACAATGACCGGCAGCCCTGTCCAGTCCCGGATTTTGTGGATATCGGCCTCGGTCAACGCCGTTTTCTGGTTCTTGAAGTCGCCTATGCCACCGCGTTTGGGGTCATGGTTGCCGTAGGTGATGTCCTTGCGCATGGGCGACCCGGCGGCGCGGAACAGGTCGGACTGCCCTGGGCCGAGGGCGTCTGCCGTCAGCACGATGGCGCTGTAACCTGCCATTTTCGCCCGGTCCAGCAGCGAGCGGGTCACGCGCTCATCGTTGTTGTAGTACAGCTGAAACCACTTGGGGCCGCTGGTCGCGCGGGCAATCTCTTCCAGCGTGGCGTTGGAAGCCCCGGAGGAGGTGTAGAGCACTCCGGCCAGTCCAGCGCCCCGCGCCGTGTCGGTTTCGGCCCGGATATGCACCATGCCGTGTGCGCCCATCGGGGCCACGATGATGGGGGAGGCGAGGTCATGGCCCAGCAGGGTGGTCCGGGTGTCAATGTCTTCACGGCTGATGCCGACCATGCGCCGCCCTGCGATGCGGTAATCGGTGAAGGCCCGCATGTTTTCGCGCATGGTCCACTCGTCGCCCGCCGCACCGGTCACGAATTCGTAGCCGGCAGGGGTCATCACCCGCTGGGCCTGAAGTTGCAGCCGGGCGCTGCTGACGACAGAAAGCTTGCCTTCGGCATGGCTGACCGTGGCGGGCGTAGGCGGCACCAGAGCGGGGTCACCCGGCAGCGGGGGGAGCTGGATGGGAGGCGTGGCGGCGGGCGCCGGCGCACCAGTACCGCCAGCACTCCCCTGCCCACCCGCCAGCGGCAGGGCTGCGAGACCGGCGGCAGTCACCTTGAGCATGTTTCTACGGCTGAGGGGCATGCGTTCTCCTTCTAGGGACAAGACGGGTCAACTTTTGCAGAAGGTGCCAGGGTGAACCGGGTTCGACGCTTGGCACAGCCTGAATGGCCCCTATTCAAAACGGTAAAATCGTAGACGATTCGTCAGTTTCCAGAAGTAGGCGTGGCTTAATGTAGGGATAAGGTTGGCCTTCCCACGCAGCTCAGGAAACTGGGGCGGCGAAAAAGGCCTACAGCCCAAACACGCCGCGCTGCTGGGGGTGGACGAGGTCAGTGTACTCGGGGTGCTTTGCGATATAGGCCGCGATGAAACGGCACATCGGCACCACCTGTTTGCCCTGGGCGCGAATGTCGTCCAGTGCGTAGCGGGCCAGTTGGCTGCCCAGACCCTCGCCCTCATGCCCTTCGTCCACCACCGTATGCGGGAGCATCACGGCTCCGTCACCGACATTCTTGAATTCGGCGAAACCGACCACCTGCCCGCTTTGGGTGATTTCATAGCGCCCTTCGGCATCGTTACGCGTCACTTCGGCCATACTTCTGCTCCTTTGACTGTCTTTCCTGGGATTGGCTGGCTTTCCTGGGGGTAGGTCGGCCCCTGGGGTCGCCCTACGACCGGTTGATTTTTTCCCCACCTGCCGCCTCGAACCCGATGTCGCGGTGGGTGCCGTCGCAAAAAGGCTTGTTCTTGCTGGCCCCGCAGCGGCACAGGGCAGCGCGGGTGTCTTTCACCTCGCCCTGTGGCGCGGCAATCGTCAGGTCGCCGCGCAGAAAGTACGGGCCGTTTTGCCGCACGTCCACCGTCGTCGGTTCGGGCTGCTCGGCGGGGCCGTCCCGCAGAACGTAGTGCAGCGCTCCCGTCGGGCAGCGGCGCACCACGTCGGCCACCTTCTCTGCAGGGGCGTGGTCGGCCTGAATCCAGGGCTTTTGCTCGGTGTCGAAGACCTGCGGCAGCCCCCGAATGCACGCGGCGTAGTGGATACACACGTCCTTGTTGTAGTACACCGTGATGTCGGGGGCGGTATAGGCGCGGCCCCAGTGCTTGGGGAGGCCGCCTTCGGGGGTCAGCGCCGGGTCGCGTTCGCTCATGCCTTTTTCTCCTGGCGAAAGCTGCCCCGTAAGGCGCACACACGAAGTTTTTCCGGTCGGCTCATTCTGATTATCCTCCATTCAAGCGAGCGTCCAGCTGGCCCTGCGCCACCCGCCGCCGCGCAATTTCTTCGCGTACGAGGGGCGCGACTTTGGTGCCCAGCAGCTCAATGGAACGCAGCATCTGGTCGTGCGGCAGCATGCCCACCGACATCATCAGGAAGCGGTCGTGCCCGAAATGGTCGTACTGAAACAGGATTTTCTCGGCCACCTGCTCGGGGTCGCCCACGAACAGGGCGCCGCGCAGCGAGATATCCGCCTCATAGTTCTGCCGGGTCAGGGGGGGCCAGCCGCGCTCGCGCCCGATGCGGTTCATGCGGCTTTCCTGCGCGGGCCAGTACGCTTCGGCGGCCCCCTGCGAGGTCTCAGCCACGAAGCCGTGCGAGTTGATGCTCAGGCGGGTCTTGTCGAGTTTGCCCGCGTCCCTGGCAGCGCGGCGGTACAGGTCGGCAAAGGGGGTGAACCGCTCGGGCATCCCACCGATAATCGCCAGCGCCATCGGCAGCCCCAGCGTTCCGGCCCGCACCGCCGAAGCCGGGGTGCCGCCCACACCCAGCCAGACGGGGAGTTCGTCGTCGGGATTCTCTTTTTCGACGGGGCGTGGGTAGACGCCCTGCCCGGTCAGCGCGGGGCGGTACTTGCCGCGCCAGTGCACCTCGGTCTGCTCGCGCAGCTTGAGCAGCAAGTCCAGCTTTTCGGCGAACAGTTCGTCGTAGTCGAAGGGGGTCTGGCCCAGAAACAGCGGAAAGGACTCGGCAAACGAAGCCCGCCCCGCCATAATTTCGGCGCGTCCGTGACTGAGCAAATCCAGCGTGGCGAACTGCTGAAACACCCGCACCGGGTCGTCGGTGCCGAGGATGCTGACCGAACTGCCCAGTTTGATGCGGCTTGTGATGGGAGCCATCGCCGCCAGCACGGTGGCCGGGGCCGAAGCCAGGTAGTCGGGGCGGTGGTGTTCGCCCACCGCGAAGGCGTCCAGGCCCACCTCATCGGCGAGCCGCGCCTCTTCCAACAGGTTACTCATGCGCTGCTGCGGGCTGACGGGGGTTCCGGCGGTGTCGTGGGTCTGGTAGTCCACGAAGGAGTGAAGGCCGATTTCAAAGGGTTGGTGGGTTTGCGTCATGTCAGTATTTTCCTCCTCATCTTTTACTTCAGTGCCACGAACCGCTCGTGGCCCGAACTGCCGCTGGTGGGGCCAATGCACCGTCTGGGGCAGAGCCACCGAGTCATCCCGCCCTGGCCGCGTCCTCCGGCACCTCCTGCTGGCGGCTGAGTTTCATGGCCGCGCCCTTGAGCAGCCCGATGCCCAGCGTATTGACCAGCGTAATCAGCACGAACACCGTCGGCTGGTCGCCGAAATTCTGCGCCGCGATAATCATGGCCGCCGCCGTATTGCGCTGGGCGGTGCCGAGTGCGCCGAGGTCACGCAGCTCGCCACGTTGCCCGCCGAGCAGCCAGCCGATGCCGAAGGCCGCCACGACAAACAGCATCCCCACCACGATGGGTATGGCGTATGCCCCCAACTGACCCAGCACGGTAGGCGCGTACCCAATCAGGGTGGCGTACACCACCACGTTCATCAGCACGCCGCCGACTTTGGCGACCCAGGGCTGGATTATTTCGGTGAAGGTCGGCAGCAGCCACGCGAGCAGCATCCCGACGATGACCGGCCACACCAGGCTCTTCAGCAGGCTCAGGGCCACGGCTTTGGTGTCGATTTCGCCTTCTGGCAGCACAGGCGGCAGCGTGAACGGCAGCGTCAATATTGTTCCGGTCACGAGTACCAGCATCAGGCTGGCCCCCAGCGAGAGGTCGTGCTTGGAAAATTGGGTGAGTTTGATCAGGAAGGGCGCACCCGCCGTCAAGCTGAAAATCATAAGCGCGGTGGCGAAGGGTTGCGAAACGTGAAAGAGCTTCAGCAGCAGGAACATCGCCAGCGGCGCGAGGACGAAATTCGCCAGCAGCATCCTCGCCATGAAACCCAGTTTCTTGAAGTGTTGCAGGATGTCGCCCAGCTGCTGCGTGAGGCCCACGTTCAGCATCACGAGGTAGACGAACGGGGGGAGCGCCAGCTTGCCCAGCCCGATCAGGAATTCGAAGACTCCGTTCACGCTTGCCGCTCCTCGGGCAGCGGGTCGTACGGTTCGCCGAACATGGCGATGTCGAAGGGCCGCTCGTCGGGGCCGACTTCATCCCGCACCAGGGCATGCAGCTTGCGGGTCATGCGCTCCATCACGTCGGGGTCATGGCGAGGATGAGCCGGGTCAGCGAGGTTGTCCAGTTCACCGGGGTCATTCTGCAGGTCGTAGAGGCCGAGGTCGCCCAGCTCGCGCAGTTCTTCTACCGTTTGCGGGTTGCCGTACTCCAGCGGGCTGAAGTAGCGCACCAGCTTGTACTGACCGTCCACCACGTAGCGCATCATGTTGCGGCGGTGCATGTCGGGGCCACCGTACTCTTTGCCTATGTCCAGCAGCACCTGATGCCACTCGTCGGGTGTCTTGTAGTTGTCGCCCAGGTTGGCGGTGTATTCCAGGCCCTTCCAGCTGTTGTCGAGCGAGCTGAGCGAGTCCCACATCACCAGTGGCCGGCTCCTCGCGGCTGCCGCGTGGCCCTGCCTGCCGGGGCTGCCCCTTCAGGGCCTTGAGGCTGTGCCCGTGCAATTCGGGATACTTTCGGCGCATTTCCTCCTCGGAGACACCCGCAAAGTCGAGCATGGTCGGCACCAAATCCAGCAAGGACGCCACCGCGCCCGTGCGTTCACCGCGTACCCCGTCCGGCGTGCGCATGATGATGCGGCACCACCCCCGCCTCATCGAAGCAGATGCCGCCCTTCTGGGTCAGCCCGTGGGCACCGTTCATCTCGCCGTGGTCGCCCACATAAATCACCACGGTGTCGTCCCAGAGTTCCAGGCGGTCAAGGGCGTTCAGCACGCGCTCGAAGTTGGCATCCACCATTCGCATGCAGTTGACCAAGTAATTGCGGTGCTTGAGCCACAGGTCGTGGCGTTCGGACGGAATCTGCCCGTAGTTCTTGATGAGGCCCTCTTTGTAGTTGAGCACGCCTGCCGGGTGCTGTGAGAGGTCGTCCTCGAAGTTGTCGGGCAGCGAAAGATTCCACTCCTGTTGAAAAAACGGCATGGTCTGAATGGTGGTCTGACGCCCGTGGGCGAGGCCGTTGGGGGCCGCGTGAACACTCTCAGGGTCGGGCGTCATCCACATGATGTCGTGGGGGTTGACCAGACTCAGCACCATCATCCAGGGCTGCTCCATCTGCGCCCCGCGACCGGAGAGCCAGTCAATCGCCTCGGTGGTCACGGCTTCGTCGAGACGCGCACCTTCGAGCGGCGCACCGAACATGTCGCCCCACTGCTGAAACTCGCTGAAGCCGTACTCTTCGAGCGCACGCTCGCCGTGCTCAAGCTCGGAGATGTGCCATTTCCCCTTGAACACGGTGTAGTAGACCGCCTCCCGCAGCATGTCCCCGACGGTCAGGATGTCGGGACTCAGGCCCTCGCTGAGCCAGCCCCGGTTGGTGTTGTCCCAGACGTTCACGTTTTTGGCGTGCTGCCCCGCCCACATCGCGGCGCGGCTCGGGGTACACAGCGGCACGGTGCAATAAGTGTTGTCGAAGCTCACGCCTTCGCGCTCTAGGCGCCGCAGCGCGGGCAAAGGCACGTCGGGCGGAAGCTTCATGTGCGTCTGCCACTGGTCAAGGACGAGAACGAGGATATTGGGTCGCTTCTTGGGGGGCATCGATTCTCCTGTGGGATTGAAACGGGGCATCCGAGACCAATCTCCCGAATGCCCATGGCGACGTAAACTCAAGACCTTGCTGAGCCGCGCACGGGTTTTAGGCCCGGTAGTTTTCAGCTTCGCGGCGAAGGTCACTTTCCGGCCAGCGGTGAACCTGTCCACCCAGGCGCTGCACTGCACCGTCAAGCTGCGCCGGGTGCAGCTCTTCAATTTCCGCAACCAGCGCCGTCGTGCCAGGCGCGATGGAGTTGGAGACAGCGCGCATGTTCACCGAGGTTTCCGAAGCACGGCTCGCGTCCACCGCGCTGCCGATGAGCCCGCCCGCCATCGTTCCCAGGAGCATGCCGAAGGGTCCGCCCAGGATGCCGACCATCATTCCAATCAGGCTGCCGGAGCCGGTGCCCACGCCAAAGTTCTCGCCGACGCTCCCGTCGCGCACGACCATATCGCCCTCGGGACGGCGCTCGACCACCGCTGCTCCATGCAGCCGCACCGAGCCTTGAGCCATCAGCTCCCTGAGTACGGTCTGGGCCTGATAGGCCTTGCTCTCTTCGGGAAAACTCAAAACCACTACTTCTTTTGCCATTCTCATCCTCTCTGCAATTGGAGTAGGCTCATCACGGATTCCGGGGAGTTGAAGGGACTTCAGTAAAATAGAGGCTGTG
>JAUNHF010000078.1 GCA_030524065.1 Deinococcus sp. | reverse complement strand
TGACCGCGTTCAGCAGCCAGGACACGATGCTCAGCAGCACGGCGCCCACCACGGCGGCGCCCAGACCGTCCACGTCCAGCGCGGTAAACTGCGCGGTGAGCCACAGCATCAGCCCGTTCAGCACCAAAGCGAACAGACCCAAGGTCAGCAGCGTGATGGGCAGCGACAGCAGCCCCAACACCGGGCGAATCAGGGCATTGACCAGGCCCAGCACCAGCGCCGCTACGGCAATATCCAGTGGGCCGGCGCCGGGCGCGAAGTGGACCCCGCTGTACAGCTGGCTGACGGCGTACAGGGCCAGCGCACTCACGATCAGGTTCAGCAGAAAGTTCATGGCAAGCAGCATAGCGCCGCCGTGTGACCCGGCCACCGGGGCTGAACTGCTCAGCTTTGGCCCAGCGGCCCGGCAGCGCCCGCGCCTTCTAGCTGCGCGTACCGGCGCCACAGCGGCAGCAGCTCGGCGGGCGTGACTTCCGGCGGGATACCTCGCCAACCCAGCGAAGCGGCCAGCTCGGCCAGCACCTGTCCGGGCGTGACGGCGCCGCTCTCACGCAGGTCACGCAGCGCAGGTGCGCCCCCCCGCTTGGCGAGGCGTTCGCCGCGGTAATCGGTCATCAGCGGCACATGCCAGTAGGCGGGCGGCGCCCAACCCAGCGCCCGGTACAGGGCCACCTGCCGGGGCGTGGCCGGCCACAGATCAGCGCCGCGCACCACGTCGGTCACGCCCGCAGCAGCGTCATCCACCACCACCGCCAAGTGGTAGGCATACACACCGTCATTGCGGCGCAGCACGGGGTCGCCCACTTCGGCAGGCAGGTATTGGCACAGGCGCTCGCCGCTCAGGCAGTCGCGCACGCAGACTTCTTCCGGCGGCACCCGCCAGCGCAGGGCCGCCGGACGCTGCGGGACAGGCGGCCAGTCGGGGCGGTGGGAAGAATCCGCCACTGAGGAGCCAGCACCAGGAGAGCCGACGCCTGATAAATGGGGGCCTGATGGATGGGTGCCCCGTAAACGGTCGCCCGGAAAACAGGTGCCTGGATATACCAGCTCGGCCCCGTGGGGCGCGCCGGCCGACTCCTGAATGGCCGCCTGAATCTCGCGCCGGGTGCAGGTGCAGGGGTAGGTGCCAAGCTGCGCGAGCGCCGCCGCGTAGGCGTCCAGCCGCTGCGACTGGCAGTATTCGGCGTCCCAGTCCAGGCCCAGCCATTCGAGGTCGCGGCGGGTCACGTCGTAGGCCCACGCCCTGACCCGGCCGCTGTCAAGGTCCTCGAAGCGCAGCAGGTGGCGGCCCCCCAAGGCGCGGCTGTGAAGCCAGGCCAGCAGCGCCGTGCGGATATTGCCCAGGTGCAGCGCTCCCGTGGGGCTGGGGGCGTAGCGGCCCACCCGTGGCGCAGCGCCGCCGGTCACCTAGCGGCACTCCGCCTGGGTGCGGAGCTGTGGTGCTGGGCGTGCGGCTGCAAGCAACTAATCCCGGCCCTCCTGCGCCTGCGCCCCGGCCTGCTCGCTGTCACGCTCGGCCTGACGCGCCTGCAACCAGCCCAGCAGCAGGTCGTCAACCAGCTCGCTGAGGCTTTCGCCGCCGTCTTCTTTCAGCTCGCGCCAGGCCGCCCGGATGGTCTCGCGGCGCACGTAGACCACTTCCACCTTGCCGTGGTCCAGCTGCTGCTCCTCGGCGCGGACCCGGCGCTTCTGGTCGGCCTTTTTGCCGGCGCTGGCGAGCTTTTCAAGCTTCTTGGCCTTCTTGGCGGCCTTTTTGTCGGCGTCGTGTTCCAGGTACCCGAAACGCGCCATCAGATCACCTCCCGCGACAGCGACAGCAGGTCTTCCCAGGCGGCGGCGGCGCGTTCGTCGCGCACGTCACGGCACAGCACGCCCTGCTCGGCGGCCTTCTGGTAGGCAGCGTACTGGCGCACAGCCGTATTCGCCACCCGGATGCCCAGTTCGCGCAGGTCCTCGCGGGCGGTGTCGGCAGCGTGGCCCACCGGAGGAACGCGGGTCAGCACGGCCATGCTGCGGCGGGCCGCGCCCGGCTCGGCGCCCAGAAAGCCCATCAGCTCCTGGGTGGCATCCAGCTCCAGCGGCGACACCCCACTGGGCACCAGAATCAGGTCGGCGCGGCCTGCCAGTTCGCGCAGGTCACGGCGGCGGGGGCGCCCCTCGGTATCGATGATGACGGCGTCAAGCTGCGCCAGCCGCTTGGGCTTTACGTCGTCTGGCTCCAGCACAGGAAACGGCAGGCCCAGCCCACGCTGGTGCCAACGCAGCGAACTGCCGACCCGCCCGTCTTCGTCGATCAGGACCGTTTCCAAACCGCGCTCGCTGAGCGCTCCGGCCAGGTGAACGGCCAACGTGCTTTTTCCTACGCCTCCTTTTTCAGAAGTGATGGCAATGACTTTGGGCATAAGGGCAATCTACCCGAAGCGGGCCAGCCCTTGCCGCTGCCTGGGTGCGGCCTGTCTGCGCGGTACACTGCCCGGCATGACCACTTTTGTGCCCCAGGCCCCCACCACCTTGCCCGACCTACAGGCCACAGGCGCCCGCATCATGGCGATTTTTGCCCATCCCGACGACGAAGCTTTTGCCGTGGCCGGCACGCTCGCAGCCTACGCTCAGGCCGGCGCCGAGATTACCCTGGTCTGCGCCACACGCGGCGAAGCCGGCAAAATCACCGACCCCAGCATGACGGTAGACGACCTCGGCCAGCAGCGAGAAACCGAGCTGCTCGCCGCCTGCAAAGCCATCGGTATTCCAGCGCCGGTATTTCTGGACTACCACGACTCGGGCCGCTTCGAACGGACCCGCTTTGACGACCCCCAGGCCCTGATGAATGTGGACGTGCTGGATATTGAAGACAAGTTGCGTGCCCTGATTGAGCAGCGCCGCCCGCACATTCTGATCACCTTTGACCCCCACGGCGGCTACGGTCACGTGGACCACCTGCAAATGCACCAGGCGACGGTAGGAGCTTTTTTCTCGACCGGGCACCTGCCTTACGGCGGTCCACAGCGGCTGTACTACACGGTGTTTTCCAGCGAAGTGGCCCGCCACCTGAACATGATGGACTCGGCCCGCGAGCTGGAACCCGAGCGCTACGGCATCAGCGAAGGCACCGCCGCCGTGCGCCTGAACGTCGCCGCCTACGCCGCACAGAAAAAAGCAGCCCTGGCAGCCCACGGCACCCAGATGGGACCGGGCAGCGCCCTGGGACGCCTGTCGGCCGAACAGCGCGGGCAGTTTGAAGCGCAGATGGTGGACCAGGAATGGTACTCGCTGGGCGGCACCCGCACGCCCATTGCCGCGTTTCCCCTGCCGGAATTGCTCAGCGGCGTGGATATCAGCCGCTGATACGGAGGCCGTGACTGCGGGCCAGGGTGCTTCGGTGATGCCAAGCACCCGCATCCTCGGTCAAACGGTTGATTTCCGCTGCAATGATGCGCCCGGTGAGATGATTCGTCCGGGTACAGCTTGCGAGCGGCTGGGCGTAAGGCAAGACGAGGAGAGCAGCGGCACGATCACTTCCGCTGCTCTCCTCACCGGCAGACCGCTGGTTGCGGTGAGCCTCAGCCTGCCAACTCGCCAAGCGCCCGCCGTACGCCCAGGCGCACGCGGCCCAGGCTCGACAGCTCATCAAAGGCCACGGCCAGCACCTGCCCGTCTTGGCCGGGCGTCAGCAGGACCGGGCCAGCTTCCAGATCCAGCAGCAGGTCGCTCCAGCCCTGGGTGCCCAGGGTCTGCTCCAACGTCTGCACGATGGCGCGGGCCGGGGTCAGCAGGCCAGCAGTGGCTTCCTCGCCGCCCGCCATGTCCAGCACTTCAGCCTGGGGGCCGTACAGCACGGCCGAGCGGACACCACGGCCCTCAATCAGCAGGTCCAGGGAAGCGCTCACAGCAGTGCCCCACGTTCAGCGGTGCTGGCAATGCCGGCAGGGTCTTCCAGGCTGGGCGGCAGCTGCGCCAACGCACTGTCCATCAGCGCGGCCAGCTGCTGACGGGCGGCGGAGGTGTCCACTCCACGGACCAGGGCAGCTCCCAGGGTGTAGTCTCCCCGGCACAGCGCCACCACTTCCAGTGTGGGGGTGGTCAGGGCCAGGCGCGAGACGTCATTCACGCCAAGGCGGCGGCCCAGACGGTCCAGCGGCCCTCGCAGCGCCGCCAGTTCGGCGGCCAGCAGGTCGGCGCCCTCGCCTACCGCAGCCAGTGGCAAGCCATCACAGCCCAGCAGCGCGGCGGCCGACACGCCCGGCAGTTCACGCAGGCTGTCCAGGCGCGGGGCCATCAGAGTTCACCCGCCAGCTGACCGGCGGCGGCGCGCGTGTACAGCCGGGCCTGACCCAGGTTGGCACGGCCGTCCAGCGCCAGCAGCACGAAAAATTCGGTGTTGACCGGCTGCACGAACACGCTGAGGGTCTCGCCCCGGATATACAGCTCGCGGGCTGCGCCGCCGCCCACCATGCTGTAGGCGTCACTCACCGCACGCATCAGCCCAGCGTGTTCCGCAACCATCAGGTCCAGGTTCACTCCGCTAACACCGTGTCCCTCAACCAGCAGGCCGTCCAGACCCCCGATGGCTGCTGCCCAGGCACCGTCTACATCCGCGACCAGTTGTGTGAGTACATTTAACATTGCCCCTCATCATAGTGATCTGAAGCTGTCATGGTTGTCACGTTATCGTCTGCTGCCGCGCCACTTTCCGCCAGCCCCCGTCCTCCACCCCGTGCCCAGAGCTCCGCGCCCCCCCACCGGGCTGTAGAGGGACGCCGCAGGGCGAAGTGCGCTAGACTACGGTTACTTTTGGGAGGCGGCTGATTACGCTACTGGCATAATTTAAGGCTTTCTGTTAGAATTATACGGAATGACCGCCGCCTCCGGAGTGACCGGCAGCGCGGCTGGTGCCGCCTTCTTCCCTTTCCGGACCCGCCTGACTCGCGCCGCGAGTGAGGGGCCCGGCCCAGAACTGGAGTGTGCATGACCGGAATCCAACCTGTGGACATTACGTCCGAAGTCAAGACCAATTTTATTAATTACGCCATGAACGTGATTGTGGACCGTGCGCTGCCTGACGTGCGCGACGGCCTCAAGCCGGTGCAGCGCCGGATCATGTACGCCATGATGCTTGAAGGGCTGTATGCCAACCACAAGCACGCCAAGTCGGCGTCGGTGGTGGGCGAGGTCATGAAGAAGTACCACCCTCACGGCGACACTTCGATCTATGACGCGATGGTCAGATTGGGCCAGTGGTGGAACATGCGCTACCCGATGGTGCATCCGCAGGGCAACTTCGGCTCCATTGACGGCGACCCGCCTGCCGCCATGCGGTACACCGAAGCGCGCATGACCAAGCTGGCCGAAGAGCTGCTGGCCGACCTGGAAAAAGAAACCATCGTCATGAAGCCCAACTATGACGAAACCACTGAAGAGCCCAGCGTCCTGCCGGCCGCCGTGCCCAACCTGCTGATCAACGGGGCTTCGGGTATCGCCGTGGGCATGGCGACCAACATCCCGCCGCACAACCTCACCGAGATCTGCAACGGGCTGCTCGCGCTGATTGATCAGCCGAACATGACCCTGTTGGAGATGATGGAGCATGTGCAGGGGCCGGACTTCCCGACCGGCGGGCGCATCTCCAAGCAGGGCATTCAGGACGCCTACACCACCGGGCACGCCAGCCTCAAGGTGCGCGGCAAGGCCCGCATCGAGGACAAGAACAACCGCTCGCAGATCATCATCTCCGAGATTCCCTATCAGGTGAACAAGACCAACCTGATCCAGACCATCTCGGCGATGTACAAAGCGGGCAAGATTCCTGATATCTCGGCCCTGCGCGACGAATCCGACCGCAAAGAGCCGGTGCGCATCGTCATTGAGCTCAAGCGCGGCGCAATTCCCACCCTGGTCCTGAATCAGCTGTACAAGTACACCCAGCTGCAAAGCACCTTTACGGTGATCAACCTGAGCATCGTGAACGGCGAGCCGCGTGTGCTGCCGCTGATTGACACCATGCGCTACTTCCTGGAGCACCGCCGGGAAGTGGTCACCCGCCGCACCCAGTACGAGCTGCGTAAGGCTGAAGAGCGCGCCCATATCCTTGAAGGTCTGATCAGGGCGCTGGGGCATATCGACGAGGTGATCGCCCTGATCCGCGCCAGCAACACCGGCGCCGAGGCCCGCGACGCGCTGATGGCCCGCTTTGAGCTGAGTGAGCCGCAGGCTCAGGCCATTTTGGATATGCGCCTGCAACGTCTGGTGGGCCTGGAACGCGAGAAGCTGCAAGCTGAGTACGAGGAACTCCAGACGCTGATCGGCAAGCTGCGCGCCATCTTGGGCGACGAAAAGCTGCTGTGGCGTGAGATCAAAAAAGAAATTCGCGATATCCGTGACCGCTACGGCGACGAGCGCCGCTCGATCATCACTGCGCTGGAAGAGGACATTTCCAAGGAAGACCTGATCGCCGTGGAGGACATGGTCATTACCATGACCGAGGCCGGCTACCTCAAGCGCACCACCCTGGACGCCTACCGCGCCCAGTCGCGTGGTGGACGCGGCTCACGCGGCGGCAAGCTGCGCGAAGAAGATGTGAACACCCGCGTATTTGTGGGCAGCACGCACGACTACATGCTGTTCTTCACGGACCAGGGCCGCCTGTTCCACGAGAAAATTTACGACCTGCCCGAAGCCGCCCGTGACGCCAAGGGCTCGCACATCCGCAACCTGCTGCCTTCGCTGCGCGACGACGAGAACATCGCCTCGGTGCAGAGCATCCGCGACTTTAGCGAGGCAGGCTCGTTCGTCTTTGCCACCAAAAAGGGCATGGTCAAGCGCACCCTGATCACCGACTATGGCAACATCACCTCTGCCGGCCTGATCGCCATCAACCTGCAAGAGGGCGACGAGCTGATCTCGGTGGGCATCGTCAAGAACGGCAGCGACATCGTGCTGGCGACCCTGGACGGCAAAGCCATGCGCTTTGCAGCCGACGAGGTTCGCGACACCGGCCGCGCCACCCAGGGCGTGATTGGTATTCGCCTTAAGGGTGACGACCGCGTGGTGAGCATGGCTCTGGTCCCGGCAGATACCGAAAGTGAACTGCTGGCCATCAGCGAACATGGTCTGGGCAAGCGCACCCCAGTCAGCGATTACCCCAGCAAGGGACGCGGCGGCCAGGGCGTGATTACCCTGGACGTGACCGAGAAGACTGGCAAGCTGGTCACACTGGCCCGCGTAGACGGCCACGAGGAGCTGATGGTGCTGACCCAGGGCGGCCTGGTGATCCGCACCCGCGTGGAAGAAGTCCGTGTCACTGGCCGCAACGCGCAGGGGGTCAAGGTGATCAACCTTTCCGATAAAGACTGCGTGATCAGCGCCTTCCCCATCCGCAAGGAAGACGAACTGTAAGCCGGGCGGCTGCGCTGGCCCTGAGCTGCCAGCTGGCCCAGCCAACACCGCCATCAACAAATACCACTCATCAGGGCCCCGCACGCCGGGGCCTTATTTGTTGGCCGGGCTTCTGCTAGGCTGGCTGCTTCGCGCCGTGGCCCCGCCGCTTTTCGGGAAGCTACCGCTTGCTCAGCGGCCCACGGGAATAAGCGGCTGGCTCAACCAAAGGACTGCTTCAACCCTCACGGCAGCTTGAGCTGGCCTTGATCAATGTCCACAAAGTCACATTGCTCCAGTTTTGTCACCTAGGATAGAAGGGCCCCGGTCATTCTGCCCTCAACAGAATTAATGTGCTATGAAGCCCCATTCGCACAACAAAACTGTTTACAAAACTGTGAGGTAGGTATAGACTGTGGTCAGTGATAGGAATGATTCCTGATTAGCACCGAGGGGTGCTGGGAACCGTCCTTATCCCCGCACTTATCTCTCTCAAGCGGTGTC